>NZ_JASDDF010000010.1:0-95635 GCF_030407535.1 Pseudoalteromonas sp. APC 3224
ATATTTCTATTACTTACGAAAATAATAATTATAAATAAGGTTGGCTTTTTGTGTATCGACGCCCTCCATCTCGATTTGGCATAAACTCACTCAGTGTAAAGTTATCACTGTTGATCTCTGGCATCTGTTTAGTGGCAGGTATTTGCGCGGCTGCATTAATGCTCAAGTCAGAAGAAAAACAGCTTGTTTTTGAAGAGCATGAGGTATTAAAGCAATCAAATGAATTATTAATAAACCAGTTTAACAACTTGATAGCGACCAAAGTTAAAATAGCAGAGCAAGCTAATATTGTTGTTAGCGAGCAGCTATTTGAGGGCCAACTGTCTTTTAAAAATAATACTACACAGACAATGCAGCTCACCAATGATGGCTCAGTGCGCAGTGCATCAGCGGATGGACTATCAGCCGCGTTTATTCCCCAAGCTGCATACTCTCCTTTTTATAAACAGCTAATTGCTGATTCTGAATCGCTTTGGAAAGTTATTTCACCTACGTTAATTCAAGATTTCTATAATTTTTACCTTATAACTGAAGATAACTTTATTCGTGTTGCACCACCAAACTGGGCACTTAATGTTCCCGGAGATTATACGTTTAATCAAAGTGAAAGCTTTAATTACGCTAAGTCGTTAACCAATCCACAACGTGATCCGCAGTGGTCTAGGGTTTACTACGATAACGTATGGAACAAATGGGTTGTGAGTTTAATTGTCCCTATTTATAACGATGATGAGTTTTTAGGCGTTACAGGCAGCGATATGTCACTCGACTCCTTAATATCGCAATTACCCGTAGGCGGAAAAGAAAAACACCTTGTAGTATTTGATGAGCAAGGGCAATTATTAGCGCACCCAAACTTAGGTTCTGATAGTTATATAAAATACGGTGAGACAGGTAAAAAGCTGCTACCAGAAGACTTTATTTCCCCAGAACTAAAGCGCGTAATTGATAGCGCTGGACAAATACAGTTACCAGAATATGCCGATTCATTTTCACTAAATGATGAAGACTATATTATCAATATTCACAAAGTGGAAGGCGTAAACTGGTATGTGGGTGTATATCAAAAACGTTCCTCAACGTTATCGGCATTGAAAGATTTAAAACTTAAGTTTTTTGGTTTATTTATTCTGTATGCCATTTTAGTTGCTTTACTATTACACCAAGCACTTTACCAATTGGTATTAAGACGCTTACATTCGTTGGTTTATGCAGTTACTAACTTCGGTAAAGGTCATCTAGAAATTGAGTTTCCAAAAGAAAACAAAGATGAAATTGGCACGCTTAATGGGTCATTCAAAGACATGACCATTGAAATACGTAAACTCATTGATGGCTTAAATCAGCGTATAATAGAGAAAGAAATCGCGGAGAAAGCAGCAAACCGCTTATCTAAAGCGGTTGCGTTCTCGGGTACGGGCGTGGTGATCACCGATGAAAATTTTGTCATTGAATACGTTAATCCAAAAATGTTGGAGATGACTGATTTTGTCGAGAATGATTTCTTGCGCCAGCCATTACTGACAATTATTGCCAATGAGATGACCATGTTGGTAGAGGATATTGACATTGATTTGCGTAATCGTAATTACTGGCGAGGAGATACGCTTATAGAAGCGCTAAATAAGCCGCCAATATGGGTATCGCTCAGTGTGTCACCTATTCGAGAAGATGGTGGTAAAATCACTAGTTACGTGGCATCAGCACAAGATATTTCGTTTGTGAAAGAAAGTCAGCGAAAAATGGAACAGCTCGCTTATTTTGACACACTAACTGGGCTGGCTAATCGTACATTCTTTAGAATGCAACTTAGAAAGTCGATGGCGCTTGCTGAAAGAGGGCGTTACTCGTTTGCTTTATTTTATTTTGATCTGGATGAGTTTAAGCGTATTAACGATACCTTAGGCCATGATGCGGGCGATCAGCTATTGGTTGAAGTGGCAACACGCTTAAAACAGCGCTTACGAGCGGAAGATACCATAGCCCGTTTAGGCGGGGATGAATTTGCTGTTCTACTTAGTGGTATTGAACATCAAAAAGAAGCATCTGAAGTCGCTGACACTATACAAAAAACCTTAAATCAGCCGATAAAACTTGGCAGCAATGAAGTGATTGTTAGTGCAAGTATTGGTATTACCTTAGCGCCTTTTGATAGCCTAGAAGAAGATCAGTTATTAAAGCATGCCGATTTAGCTATGTATGAAGCAAAAGCCAAAGGGCGTAATACCTTCCATTTTTATAGCCAAGATTTAAATGCAGCAGCTAATGAACGATTATTCCTAGAAAATGAGTTGCGTCATGCGATTAAAGAAAAGCAACTCACGTTACATTACCAGCCACAAGTTGATTGTCGCGATAATAGCGTGGTGGGGTATGAAGCATTACTTCGTTGGTTCCATCCTACGCAAGGGTTTATTCCTCCGACTAAGTTTATTCCGATAGCTGAGGCAACGGGTTTAATTGTGGAGCTCGGTAAATGGGTGCTACAACAAGCGTGTGAGTTTACGAAGCGACTAGAACAACAAGGTAGAGCAAGTAATATGTCGATCAATCTGTCAGCAAGACAGTTTAAAGACGCAAGCTTAGTGCCTATGCTGAAAAAAATAATTATAGAGACGCAGATTAATGCTAAAAGTCTGCATCTTGAATTAACCGAAAGCATGCTGATGGGGAATGTTGAAGCGGCTATTGAGCAGTTACATCAACTTAAAAAGTTGGGTATCTCAATTTCTATTGATGATTTTGGTACGGGTTATTCTTCACTGAGTTACCTTAAGCGTTTCCCTGTCGATATTCTTAAAATTGATCGCTCGTTTGTCAAAGATATACCTGAGGATGATAACGACATGGAGATCACTGCGGCCATTATTGCTATGGCACAAAAGCTGAAGCTTGATGTAGTTGCCGAAGGGGTCGAAACAATCGAGCAAGTTGAGTTTTTACAAAATAATAATTGTTTTATTGTTCAAGGCTATTATTTTAGTAAGCCAGTGGCTGAGGATGATATTCCCGCATTATTTGATCAATTAGCAGCGCTAAAAATTATTAAATAAGCAAGAATTGCGGGTTAACCACCCGCAATTTTTACTTTAAATTTTAATCCTTCTAAAATCGCTTTTAATTTGTCGCGATCATCACCTTGTACTTCAATAACACCTTCTTTTACTGCGCCCCCTTGGCCCATCTTACTTTTTATTGTTTTTGCTAACTTTTTCAAATCATGCTGTTGTGGATCAAGACCAACAACCAGCATTACACCTTTACCTTTTCGGCCTTTGGTTTGACGTTCTATGCGAATTGACCCGTCTTTAAATAGTTTTACATCCAGTTCTTTTTCTGGCTTTGGCTGATCAATTCGCCCTGTTGCTGTTGAATACACTAAGTGACTATCACTCATAATTAACCTACTTAAGATTGAATATAATAATGCGGCAAATAATAACAAATTTGTGAAGCAAAGGCGTAATTTTTGCACCTAAGCTGAACACCTTTTAATGCCCCCAAAGATAAAGCAACCAGTTTAAATACCGCAATTATATCTATGAATAAAAGTGTTTAAAGATTTTAAAAAAGCACTTTAAATTGGCTAGCACTATAAAAACATCCATGCTACTATTTCGGCATTGTAGATGTATGGACGTCCAAATGGTTAATTCTTACTTAGAGTATGCTCAACTTAATGTTGAGCCACAGTTAATTCACGCTGAGCTAGAAAAGCTTGAGCAATACCTAAATAAAAATGCTGCACCAGCCGTGCGTTGGGAATATCAAATTCCTGAGCTAGGTGAAGGTGGGGCATGTAGTTTATTTGGTTACCTACAGGATGAGCCGTTTAAACTAAGCGATTATGTCAGCCAAAGTACGCAAACAACTGAAAAATTAGCGCAACTTCAATTGATTGTTGACTACGTCATTGAAAACACAAAGCTTGATTGGTACGGCATTTATCAGAATACCCACACCAATGAAGGGGAGCAGTTATTAAAGCTGGCTTATTTTGGTGCGCCGAGTCGTCCTTTATTTCCGCTTACTGCTGAATTTGCGACTGCCAGCAATAACGTTCAGGTAGCGTTTAGTGGTAAAGGACGCGTTATCAATAACGTTGAGCAATATTTGGCAGCAGGCGGTGAATATTACACCTGCGATCCGAAAGTAAAAGCAGAAGCCTGTTTACCGCTATTTAATGCACAACAGCAATGTATAGGTATTGTTGATGGTGAAGCTTTTAACACTGATTTTTTTGATAAAGCGACGCTCGCGTTATTAATAGCGTGCTGTATTAAAATTCCTCACTTTTTAGTGTAAATAACACTAGTCAATCAAGTGAGTTTTTATGTTAAGCTTATCGCAACAGCTAACCCCTAAATAACGAAGAGATAGCCAATGTTCTCAGTATTAAAACCATTACCAACAGACCCTATTCTTGGCCTTATGGCGGCCTACAAGCAAGATACTAACCCAAATAAGATTGACTTAGGGGTTGGTGTATATAAAGACGAGCAGGGGAATACCCCAGTATTAAAGTCAGTAAAAAAAGCAGAAGCATTTCGTTTAGAAAATGAAATGAGCAAATCTTACATTGGTCTTGCTGGTAATTTAGATTACTGTCAACAAATGGAAAATCTTCTACTAGGTGAACACCCTGCATTATTAGCTAATCGCGTACGCACAGCACAAGCACCTGGTGGTACAGGCGCACTTCGTGTTGCAGCAGAATTTATTGTACGTTGTAATCCAGATGCAACTGTATGGGTTACTAACCCAACGTGGGCTAACCACATTAGCTTATTTGAAGCTGCAGGCTTAACGGTAAAAGAATACCCATACTACGACTACGAAAACAAAGATTTATTGTTTGATGAAATGGTTGAAACACTAACACAGGTGCCTAAGGGCGATGTGGTGTTATTACATGCATGTTGTCACAACCCAAGTGGTATGGATTTAAACGAAACACAATGGAATACTATTGCTGAACTTGCAAAAGATGTGGGCTTTACACCATTAATTGATATTGCATATCAAGGTTTTGGCTCTTCTTTAGAAGAAGATGCGAATGGTTTACGTATTTTAGCCAATGCGGTTGAAGAGTTGATCATTTGTTCATCATGTTCTAAAAACTTCGGCTTATACCGTGAGCGTATTGGTGCCTGTTCAATCATTGCAAAAGACAGTGCAACAGCTGATATTTCAAACTCGGTGTTATTAAGTGTGGTACGTAGCATTTATTCTATGCCGCCAGCGCACGGTGCAGACATTGTAAACACTATTTTAAGCAGCACAGAATTAACGCAGCTATGGCACAGTGAACTTGATGAAATGCGTAACCGTATTAATGGTTTACGTAGTTTAATTAAAGACAGCCTGGCAGCAAAAGATATTGCTCAGGACTTCTCGTTTATTGACCGCCAACACGGTATGTTCTCTTTCTTAGGTATTAATAAAGAGCAAATAGAGCGCCTACAAAAAGAATACGGTATTTACATTGTCGGTTCTAGCCGTGTTAACGTAGCAGGTATTAGCCAGGCAAATATCAACTACTTTGCTAACGCAGTTGCTGATGTTTGTAAGTAATCAGTAAGAAGCTTTGGCTTTTAAATAATAAAAAAACCGCACACTCGTTGCGGTTTTTTATTGTTTCTATAATGGCTTAAAGCCAGCGAATAGCACCTGAAATACGTTCATTATACATATCAACTGGTGAGCCAAGGCTTGCAATTAGCACGGTATCGGCCTGTTTGCCACGATTTATATGGCCAGCATAGCGAGAGTCATTAAAATCATCAGAGCCAATTTCAAAAATTTGGTTATCGCTTGGCACAATAAACACGGTCATAGGCCCAAAGTCAGACTCAAACACTAAATGTAAGCCTCTCTCACCTTGAAAATCGCAAAAGGTAACGTAAGTGACTTTACCAGGCAAATCACTAATTTGACCGCCAAGTAAAGCCAGCTTTTCATTAACAGCTTGTATGCTAATTGGTTGAGTCTTATTTAATGCATAAATTTCATGGTAAACATGAGCTAGTGCATGCTCACCAGCCGTTTGATTAATGCTTTGCTCTTCGCTAAACATAAACGCACTGACTGCAATCACAAATGAAGCCGCTAAGGCCAAATGTACTCGGTCAAACTTAAACCATGAGCGTGCACTAACCACGTTATCCTTTTGCTCAAGTTCATCTGTTCTGGCTTTTTCTTTTAACGAGGTATTTAAAATAATTCGTTCAGCAAGATTGTCAGGCACAGGGACTTCAAGCGCATTGTCGAGTTGTTTATCGAATGCTTTGCTTTCATTCAAAAATTGTTGTCTGTCGGCACTGCTGTTTGCAAATTCCTGTAGCTCTTTGTCCAGCTCATTTGGCTGCGCAATTGTGCGGCGACGAAACTCAAGTTCATCCATTATTTTGATGCTCCTTTAAGTTGTTCATCATCACGGCTTAATGCCTCTTTAAGTTGATTTTTTGCTCGAAATAAACGTGTCATGACCGTATTTTTATTTAAGTTAAGAATGTCTGCAATTTCATCTCCGGTGCAGCCCATTACCACCTGTAGCAACAGCGGCTCTTTGTATTCATCAGCCAATAAAGAAATTTGTCGCTGGATAACGGTTTGTTCCATTGCTGTATCTAAGCTATGGCTGGTTTGATCCACTAGTGTGTCGTTATCTACATCACTGTAATCAAATTGCTTGCGCTCAAAGCGTCTGGCATTCTCACGCCTTAAAATGGTCAGCAACCATGGCTTAGCTGCTTTTTGGTCGAGTAACGAATCAAGCGAGCGCCATGCACGTAAAAAGGTTTCTTGCACTAAGTCATCCGCAATAGTCGGGTCGTTACATAACCAGTAAGCAAAGCGATAGAGTTCCTTGTGATAAACATGAACCAAGGCTTCGTAGCGTTGTTGTTTTTCAGCCATATTTATTAAGACCCGATCATTCGATTTTTTATTTCCAAACATAAGCACTTTTTAATTAAAATTATTATAGGCCAAAAAAGTAACTAAGATTCTTATTAAGAATATAGCTCTTTTAACGCAGATGATGACTTAGCTGTGTGCGATTGATGTTTTTTTAATAAACTAACAATCGCTTCTAAATCAGTGCCGGCCGATTGGTTACCGTACAACTGTGCTTGTAAATTATTTACCTGCGCAGTGAACTGCGAGTTGTTTATCATAGCGCATAAATGGGTGAGAGCTCCTACCTTTTTATCTGTTCGAGTTAGCGCGTATAGATTAAGTGCATCGTAAAATGCTTTATTATCACGGCTTTTAGCAAGTATTTGCAGTGTTTTTAATTCTGCTTGCTGATTGCCTCTATGATTTGCTTGCGCCGTTTGTTGCGCTTCTTTAGCTGAGCGTTTCATAAAGTAAAGAACCAGGGTCACAATCCATAATACGTAACCTAATACGGCTACAATAATAAGCCATAGAGGCGTACTAGTATGGCGTTGCACGCTGAGCGCTGGTTGCGTTGGCTCTGCATCCGTGTTGTTTAAATTACTTTCAACGGGAGGGCTCAGCGAGTTTGCTGGTGCTGTGGTGCTTGGTGTTACCGTAATTGTGCGCTCTGGTAAAGTTGCGTAACTAATTCGGTTCATTTTGGTGTTATACCAAGGCAGGGTAATTTCAGGCAATGTATAGGTGCCTGGGGTTTGTGGAAGTAGCGCAAATGAGGCGCTTTGCTGTGATACCACTCGACCATCGCGCACTGCATTATTAGTTTCTTTTTCATCCGGGTAGCTGCGAATACCATCAATAGTAGGCATATCAATTTCGGGTAGTTGCTCTTTAGTCACCCCTAAGGCGGTAAGCATAATAGTGCGTGTTATTGGCGTGCCGGCTTCAACGGTATTATCGTCTGGTTGCCATTGCTCGGTTAGACTTACTAATTCACTGGGTAACCAATCACCTTGATAATTCTCAGGGATGGGTTTGATTTCAATCTGTTGTTCATCGCCAAGTGCCGACACCTCTAGTTGGCGATAGTTTTGTTGAACACGCCCTTGAAAAACCGGTGCTTCAATGGTGTATGCACCACTTTTTTGCGGCTGAATTAAATAATTACGAGTGATCACTAAATAACGTTTACCGTTAACCAGTTCATAATCTTCACTTTGCTTACCTAGCTGGGTGAGTTGAGCATCTTCCATGCTTGGTGTGCTTAAGCTGCCATCAAGTAGCTCTTTAGCTAAGTAAAGTTTAATGGTGTAAACGCCAGCCTCTTGCACAAATAAGCTGTTATTTGTAAGCGAGCTTTTTAAAAATATATCATCATTTTTGCCCGCATCGCTGCTTCGCTCTTTTACCGACAAGTTTATCGGTTGAGAGCTGAGCCCTGCAACACTAAAAGAAGGAATTGTGTATTCGCCAGCTTTGCGAGTCATTAACTTAACAGACCACGATGTTTGTTTTTTAATGCTGCCGTTAATAATGTTGGTGCGGCTACTTAAGCTCATAGGGCCGACTACGAAATCCTTTAACAGCGCTGAAGTATCGGGTTGTTGCCCTTTGATTGAATCATCAACGCTAATATTGAGCATAAAAAACTCACCCGCCAGTACCGGGTTTTTATCAACGCTTGCCTCTAATGAAGTGGCGGCCATTAATGGCATGGCAGTTAATAGCAATAAACAGCAAAATAATCGCATTACCATGATTTTTCTACTCCTGTTGGACGGCGTTGATATTGTCTTTTTTGGGCTTCTAATTGCATTTTGTTTCTTAATAAAATAGCGGGATCGTCGGGCACTTTTCTTAGTAACTGATTTAGTTGCTGTGCTTTCTCTTTTTCTTCATTAGTAAGTTCAGCCGCCTGTGCCTGCATAGCTTGTTGTTGTGCTTGCTGCTTTTGCTCATCAGATGGCGGTTGCTCATTCATTTGATTGGGTTGACTCTGTTGCTCGTCTTGCTGAGGCTTACTATCGTCGTCTTTGTTCTCGTCTTGCTGGTTTTGTGATTGAGCTTGCATGTCAGGCTGATTTTGCTCATCTGACTGCTCACCAGATTGGCTTTGTTGATCTTTTGATTGCTCCGAGGGTTCACTCGATTGCTGCTCTTCACTGTTTTGGCTGTCATCTTCGCTTTTATCTGCGTTGTTTTTATCGCCATTCTTTTGCTGATCTTGTTTTGATTTATCTGCACCATCTTGACTTTGCTCATCTTGATTTTGCGAATCATTTCCTTGTTGGTTTTCCTGGTCTTGCTGTTGCTTAAGTAACTGCTCAACTAACGCTTGGTTATCGGCTGCTCGGGTAAAATCAGACTGTAGTGATTGCGCTTGTTTGTAAGCGTTTATAGCAGCCTCTAATTGTCCGGCTTTAGCCAGTGTATTACCGTAATTGTAATAACCAGTGGCTGATTTATCTTGACTAAATTCGTTCAGAGCGCTTTCAAACTGACCTTGCTGATACAATGCAGCGCCTTTGAGAGCGCTGGACTTCGCTTGCGCTGCTTGTTGATACTCTTGGTTGTTGTAAGCTTCTAATGCACGCTGATCGGTATTTTTAAATAGTGTTGGTAACTCTACTGCATGAGCATTTTGCTGAGGTATAAAGCTTAGCAATAGCACCGCACCAATAAACGCAGAGCGTCTAAATAAGTATAGAGCTAAGGGCAGTAAAATAAGCAAGCCATAAATGCCAGCATCGATTCGCCACAAGGCTAAATTGGGTTTTTCACTTTTTAGTATTTCACTGTTTGCTTGCGGTGAAAAAATGGCAATATCACTATTGCTTGGTTGATAATTAGCGTACTGGCCGCCACTATTTTTTGCTAGTCCTTTAAGTAAAGAACCATTGAGTGTGGGCACTACAATTTGGCCGTAACTATCTTTTAAAAATCCGCCTTCAGGTAACTTTATTGGTGCACCTTGCTCAGTGCCAATACCGTAAATATTTAGTCGATACTGGCTACTGTTAGTAAAACCACTTATATCACTTTGCTGTTGTTGTTCAATACCATCGGTGATCAAAATAATATCACCATCTAGGTAGCCTGCTTGAGTGAGCAGCTCTTGTGCCATGTCTAAACCTGCCAGCACGTTTGAGCCTTTATCAGGCATAATTTCAGGGCTTAAGCTAGGAATAAGGTTGGCGAGGGTGGTTGCATCATTGGTCAGTGGAGAAATGGTATAGGCAGTGCCTGCGTAGGCTACTAATGCAGTATCACCTTCTTTAAATAACTCAATCATATCGAGGGCTTTAAAGCGAGATTGCATTAATCTATTAGGAGCAATGTCGGTGCTATACATAGAGTACGACATATCCATTACAATAATGCGGGCACTTTTGCTTTGAAATACAGGGACTTGTTTTTCCTCAAAACTTGGGCCTGCACTAAATATAATGGCTAAACTGCAAAATAACGCAACTAGCCACAGCGGCTGACGAGCCTGATTGTTTGCTTCACTCATAACAAATTGTGCTAAATGTGGCGCAATAAGTGGCGCCGATTGGGCTTTTTTCTCTTTAAGCATGGCAATAAAAAACAGCCCTAGCGCAGGGAGTAGCAGCCATAAAATAGCGGGGCGAATAAACTCAAAATCCATTAGCTTGGCTCCTTCAATGCACGTACTGTTTTTAAAAATGCCATTGCACTTATTAATAGAATGGCCAGTAATAACGGATAATAAAACAAGGCTGTTTGCGGGCGAAAGGTCTGCTCATCGGCACTAATTGGCTCGAGTTTATCAAGCTCTGCATAGATTTGTTGCAGCCCAGCGACATCTTTGGCTCTAAAGTACAGACCCCCTGTTTGTTCGGCAATATTTTTCAGTAAACTCTCATCTAAATTACTTCCTCCAGAGCCCATATTAAATAAACTAAAGCCACGAGGATTATCTGAGCCGACTCCGATGGTGTACACTTTTATGCCTTCTTCACGAGCTAGTAATAGGGCATCTTCGGGATCAAGGTTTCCTGCGGTGTTTTGTCCATCTGTTAGTAACACCACAATGCGATTACTTTCTTTTTTACTAGCAAAGCGTTTAACAGATAAGCCCAAAGCGTCACCAATAGCCGTGGCACGTCCTACTAAACCTATTTGTGCTTCAGTAAGCATTTTGCTGACGGTTTTTACATCACGAGTGAGAGGTGTTTGCAAAAACGCGGTATCACCAAACAATATTAGCCCAAGTCTGTCGCCTTGACGCTGCTCTATAAAATCGCTAAGCACTGCTTTAACCATAGTTAAACGGTCAACATATTGGCCATTATAAGCCATGTCTTGTTCTGTCATTGAGCCCGATAAATCCACAGCGAGCATAATGTCGCGACCTTCATTAGGCAGCGATATAGGCTCATCTAACCAAGTAGGGTTAGCCGATGCTGTTACTAATAATGCCCATAGCAACCATTCAAGAGTGTTTAACTTACGTGCACTGGGCTCTACATGTTGATTATTTAAATTATGCGATGCAAAACTTGGGATGCGTAAACGTGTCGTTGCATTACTTGCTGCGGGTTTTAATAGCAGTAACGTTAAAGGAAGCGGCAGTAATAAAAACAGCCATGGCCAGCTAAATTCAAACATGCAGTGGCTCCTTTAGCTTAAATTGTTTAATAGCTTGGCGAAACTTATCACTGAGTGCCGGAGGTGTTTGTGCTGTGCTATATAGGCTTGAAATTTCATCTTCATTAAAACGAATTGCAGCAAGTTGACTTAGGGTTTTACACCACTTAGCTGTGGATTGCGCTGCTAAGCGTGGATCGTAATAGGTGATCACTAAACGCTTTAAAATAATATGCAATTGCTGCGCTGATTGTTGTTGATTTGCTAATTTAATCGCCTTACGTTTTGGTTTTTTAAATTGATAGTTTTTGTACATAATTATAATTAAGCCACACACTAAGCACAGTGCAATGCTAATAACTACCCACCAAGCAGGGGCTAACGGCCACCAGTCAACGTGAGAGGGAGCAATAATATCGTGAAGGCCATCAAGTGGAGAGGTTTGCATGATTTATCTTCTCACTAATTGCAGTTCCAGCGCAGTGGCTGCATCGAATGATAATAGGTTAAGCCCAGATTTTGTTAAACGATTAATACGCGCGCTAAATGCTTGCTCGGCATTTTTGGCAAATCGTTCTCTAAAACTGTTATCCATCAAAGGGAGGGCAAACTGCTGATTATTAGCACTTACCGTAACCGCTTGTTGGAAAGCAGGTAACTTATGCTCGAAGGGGTCGCTAATATGGCAGCCTATTAACTCACAGTGCCGCGCAAGTAATTCGAGTTGTTTAAAGCTGGAGTCATCTAAGGCGTTAAAATCGGATACGATATAAACCAAACTACCGGGTTTAGCTAAGTGATTTAAACGCTTAAGGTTGTCACTAAAGTTATTACTGGCAGGTTTATCAATATTTTCAAGTGCCTGCTGATGGGCGTCGCATAAATTATGACACAGCTTTAACACGGCCTTTTCACGGGCACTAGGTTTAAGCTCTAAATGCGAGTGCTGATTAAACACAACACCGCCAATTCTATCGCCACGTTGGCAAGCAGACCACGCAACCAAGGCACTAATATGTGCAGCTTGCACCGACTTTAATAATAATTGAGAGCCAAATAACATGGAGTTTGAAAAGTCAGTAAATACAAATACCGGGCGTTCTTTTTCTTCTTGAAAAAGTTTGGTGTGGGTTTCACCGGTACGAGCCGTGACCCGCCAATCAATAGAGCGTATGTCATCACCGTGTTGGTAATGGCGCACTTCGGCAAACTCCATGCCACGGCCTTTATGCGGCGCTAGATATTGCCCCGCTAAAGTATTTTTTATTCTAACTTTAGGTGCCAGCTCAAGCAGTTGCGCTTTTGCTTTATAATACATCAGCTCTTTAAGCGATAAATTAACACCATGGCTATGACTTAATTTAAGCCATGCCTGAGAATCAAAGTGTGTTTGCATAACTTAAGGTACAGCAACTAGTTCAACAATACGGCTAATAACCTGATCTTTTGTAATACCATCGGCCTGTGCTTCGTAACTTAAAATAATGCGATGGCGTAATACATTATGTACCACAGCTTGAATATCGTCAGGCGATACAAAATCACGACCACTTAACCACGCATGAGCGCGGGCACATTTATCCAAAGCAATCGTGGCACGTGGGCTGGCGCCGTATTCAATCCAGCGGCCAAGTTGCTCATCTAAGTTTGCGCCTTCTCGAGTAGCAATAATCAACTGAACTAAGTATTGCTCTAGTGGCTCTGCTAAATACAGACCCAAAATCGCTTTTCTAGCGGCAAACAACTCTGCTTGCGAAATTTGCTCAAGCACTGGAACTTCATCATTAAGTGCTTCACCACGGGTTAGGCGTAAAATATCAAGCTCGTGCTCAGCCCCTGGATAATTAATACTTAAATGTAATAAAAAGCGGTCTAATTGCGCCTCAGGTAGTGGGTAGGTCCCTTCTTGCTCAAGCGGGTTTTGCGTTGCCATCACTAAAAACAGGTCACTAAGTGGATACGTATTTTTGCCCACAGTAACTTGGCGCTCGGCCATTGCTTCTAATAAAGCTGATTGTACTTTTGCTGGTGCTCGGTTTATTTCATCCGCTAATATGAGATTATGAAATAAAGGGCCTTTTTCAAACACAAACTCACTGGTTTGTTGACGATAAATATCAGTGCCGGTTACATCGGCAGGTAATAAGTCTGGGGTAAACTGAACACGCTGAAACGAGCCTTCAATACCTTTTGCTAAAGCATTAACCGCTCGCGTTTTTGCAAGCCCCGGAGGGCCTTCAACAAGTAAATGACCATCGGCTAATATAGCAATTAAGAGTGCTTGAGTGAGCGCTGGCTGGCCAATAATTTGGGTGTCTAAATACGTTTTTAAGTTTGAAAATGCGTTAGCTGCCATAATAAGTGGACTGTCCTCGTCAGCTTAAATAATACCTAAAGTGGTTAGGTAACAAATACTGAGCTAGTTATAAGGTTTATAAGTGGATAACTCAAGAGTTAGACTGATTTTTTGAAAATAGTTCGTTATTTTTTAACGCTTTTTAGCCTAACACAAAACTTTGTAAAACCTGCTAAAAAAGCCTATTGTATTACCCTTACACAATGTATGTAGTGATTT
The DNA here is from genome assembly GCF_030407535.1 of Pseudoalteromonas sp. APC 3224. Classification (GTDB taxonomy): domain Bacteria; phylum Pseudomonadota; class Gammaproteobacteria; order Enterobacterales; family Alteromonadaceae; genus Pseudoalteromonas. The sequence continues at coordinate 14,087 of NZ_JASDDF010000010.1, forward strand.
ACAATGGCGCTTTATGATTAATTTACGTTTATCTATTGGCTTTATCACACGGGTTGTTTAGAATCGAGGAAAACATACAGGTCTGACCTGTCAGCGGGAGAGAATAATAAATGTCTGAGCAAAACATACTTAAAACACCAAAAGGCGACCGTATTGCCATTGTAAGCGGCCTACGTACTCCTTTTGCTAAGCAAGCAACTGCGTTTCACCATGTACCAGCATTGGATATGGGTAAGCTAGTAGTTAATGAAATGCTTGAGCGATTAAATTTCGACAAGTCAGAAATCGATCAACTGGTTTTTGGTCAAGTAGTACAAATGCCAGAAGCGCCAAATATTGCACGTGAAATTGTATTAGGTACAGGTATGCCAGTTGGCGTTGATGCATATTCAGTGTCACGTGCGTGTGCAACTAGCTTTCAAGCAATTGCAAATGTTGCCGAATCTATTATGGCAGGCTCTGTAAACGTGGGTATTGCTGGAGGTGCCGATTCATCGTCTGTATTGCCAATTGGTGTAAGTAAAAAATTAGCCGGCAGTTTAGTCGATTTAAACAAAGCCCGTACGCTTGGTCAGCGTTTAAAAATATTCTCAAAACTACGTTTAAAAGATTTATTGCCAGTACCGCCAGCGGTTGCTGAGTACTCAACGGGTTTATCAATGGGACAAACAGCTGAGCAAATGGCTAAAACCCATAATATTAGCCGTGAAGAGCAAGATGCTTTAGCACATCGTTCTCACTCATTAGCAACTCAAGCTTGGGCCGATGGCAAGTTAAAAGATGAAGTAATGACGGCACACTTACCGCCTTATAAAAGCTTTATTGAAGAAGATAACAATATTCGTAAAAACTCAACGGTTGAAGGCTACGCTAAGCTTAAACCGGTATTTGACCGTCAGCACGGCTCTGTGACTGCCGCTAATGCAACCCCATTAACCGATGGCGCAGCTGCAGTGTTAATGATGAGCGAAAGCAAAGCAAAAGCATTGGGTTACGAAATATTAGGCTACGTACGCAGTTTTGCGTTTTCAGCTATAGGCGTAGAAAAAGACATGCTAATGGGGCCTGCCCACTCAACACCAATCGCGCTTGATAGAGCAGGTATTACGTTAGCTGATTTAGACCTTATTGAAATGCATGAAGCGTTTGCATCGCAAACCTTAGCGAATATGAAAATGTTTGCTTCAGATAAATTTGCACAAGAGCACTTAGGGCGTAATAAAGCCATAGGTGAAATTAACATGGATAAGTTTAACGTTAACGGCGGTTCACTCGCTTATGGTCACCCATTTGCGGCAACCGGCGCGCGTTTAATTACACAAAGCTTATACGAGCTTAAGCGTCGTGGCGGTGGTTTAGCGTTAACGACTGCCTGTGCTGCGGGTGGTTTAGGTGCAGCCTTTGTATTGGAGAGTGCGTAATGACAGATTCAGTATTTAATTTAACGGTTGATGATAACAAAATAGCCGTGGTAACCATTGATGTGCTGGGTGAAAAAATGAATACCCTGCGTGACAGCTTTGCTGATGATTTAAAAGCATTATTAGCACAAGCTAAAGAGCATGCAGTGAAAGGTATGGTATTTATTAGTGGCAAAAGTGATAACTTCATTGCCGGTGCTGATGTAAAAATGCTAGACAACGTTGAAAAACGCGAAGATGCATTAGCTATTAGTGAGTTATGCCATCAAGCATTTTTTGATATGAAAAAACTACCGTATACCACGGTTAGTGCTATTCACGGCGCTGCTTTAGGTGGTGGTTTAGAGTTTGCTTTAGCATGTGATTATCGCGTTGGTACAGATAGCGATTTAACTAAAATTGGTTTACCAGAAGTACAACTAGGTTTATTGCCTGGCGGTGGTGGTACACAACGCTTAACTAAAATCGTGGGTATTCAAAAAGCCCTTGAGTGGATGCTAACTGGTAAGCAAATTCGTCCAAAACAAGCTAAAAAAGCCGGTGTATTGGATGATTGTGTTCCACAAAGCGTACTGCTAAAAGTGGCCAAAGAGTTTGCTGCGAAGAAAAAGCCACAAGCTAAAGAGCCTAAACTTGATAAGGTCAGCAAGTTATTAGAATCAAACCCGTTTGGTCGTAACTTTATCTTTAAAAAAGCTAAAGAAAACGTACTTAAAAAAACCGGTGGTCACTACCCAGCGCCGCTTGCGATTATTAAAGCGGTTCGTGCAAGCGTAGAGCTTGATGAAATGAAAGCGTATAAAACCGAAGCCGAAGGCTTTGCTACGTTAGTAATGAGTGATGAGTCTAAAGCACTTCGCGGTATTTTCTTTGCAACCACTGAAATGAAAAAAGAATGGCGCAACGATGACGCTCCTGCGATTAGTAAAACTGCTGTGTTAGGTGGCGGATTAATGGGCGCAGGTATTGCTCATGTAAGTGCGGTTAAGGCTAAATTGCCGGTACGTATTAAAGATGTGGCAGAGCAGGGCATAAGTAATGCCATGAACTACACATACAAAATCTTAGATAAACGCCTTAAGCGCCGTATTATGTCTAAAGCTGATATGCAGTTAACCATGAACCGCATTACTGGCACTACGGATTACAGCGGCTTTAAGCACATAGATTTAGTGATAGAAGCGGTATTTGAAGATTTAGAGCTTAAGCAAGGTATGGTTGCTGATGTTGAGCAGCAATGCCAAGCGAATACTATTTTTGCAAGTAATACTTCGTCATTACCTATTTCGCAAATTGCAGCAAAAGCAGAACGCCCTGAAAATGTAATTGGTTTACATTATTTCTCGCCAGTAGAGAAAATGCCACTGGTAGAGATCATTCCTCACGAAGGCACGTCACAAGAAACCATTGCTCGTGTAGTTAACTTTGCACGTAAGCAAGGTAAAACGCCAATTGTAGTAAAAGATATGGCTGGTTTTTATGTAAACCGTATTTTAGCGCCATACCTTAATGAAGCGGCTAACTTAATGCTTGCTGGTGAGCCGATTGAAAAAATAGATGCGGCTTTAGTCGAGTTTGGTTTTCCGGTTGGACCGTTGGCACTGCTGGACGAAGTGGGTATTGATATTGGATCTAAAATTGCGCCAATTCTTGAAAAAGAATTGGGTGAGCGCTTTAAAGGGCCTGATGCTTTCTCGCGCATGATTGATTCAAAACGTCTTGGTCGTAAAACAGGGCGCGGTTTTTATGAATACGACAAGAAAGGCAAAAAGGTCGATGAGTCAGTCTATGAGCTACTAGGTGTAACCCCAGCCCCACGTTTAAATAAAAACGAAATTGCTAAGCGCTGTGTTTCACAAATGCTTAATGAAGCGGCTCGTTGTTTAGATGATGGTATTATCGCAGGCCCGCGTGATGGTGATATTGGTGCTATTTTTGGTATTGGTTTCCCACCGTTCTTAGGTGGCCCGTTTAGCTACATGGACAAATTAGGTGCGAGTAAAATAAGCTCTGATATGTCTACACTGGCTAACAGCAATGCCATTTTTGCACCCTGTGAATCACTGGTTGCAATGGCTGATAAAGGCGATAAGTTTTACACTACAGTCACTAAAACAGCTGAAGTTGAGTCAGATCAGTCAGATGATAAATCGACTGATACTCAAAATGAGATGACTGAGCACAAAGATTAATGTTTTAAGTTAACGTAAAAAAGCCGCAAATTATGCGGCTTTTTTTATGTTTGATAATCAGAAAATATAGAGATATATACGCTTATTTACAGTAAGGCTTCAATAGCCTGTTTGTCTTTATCTGGCATGTTGTCGACCACCAAATTAAATGAATTATCAATCATACGCTCAATTTCACCTTGTGGTATTGAGCCGTCTAAAATCACTGTATTCCAAAGGCGTTTATTCATATGATAACCTGGAATCACCGAAGGAAAAATATCTCGTAATGACTGTGCTTCATCAGGGTCGCACTTTAAGTTTAGCCACCAAATAGGTTCGCCGTTTTCATCGGTTTCACCCTCATTGCTCAGTGCAAGGGTGGCGAACATCTTATGGTTTACTTTATATACATCAACATCTTTAGCAAAAGGTTGCGTTAGTTTAACTAACGGTTTGTTCATTAAATAAGTATGTACAGTTTGTTGGTTCATGAGCCATTCCTTGAGGTCATAATCGATATCTTAACCATAGCATTTTTTCATTAGCTTTGTGGCATGAAATATTATTTGAGCTTATTATTTCTTAATTTATAGACTAATATATTGGAAGTTAGTTAAACCAGTAACTATGTTGGAACTGGAAATGTAAATAAAGTTTTTTTGTTAAGCACTGGCTAAACAGATTTAGGCAAAGACAAGTATGCAGTAACAGCAGCATCACGTTTTGTCAGGTCTGTTTGGTACGAGTGTTTACTATACGTAGTGCAATACGAGACAGGCTCTCCGACACTTAATAAAAAATCATTATGGTCGAAATTGCTCAATACTTTTTTCCAGCGCTCTTTGACTTTAACTGGCGCGCAGGGCAAAGAGTCCAAAATACGTTTAGACTCCTCAAAGTTGCTATTAATAGCGACATTGAGCATATCGTCGTTTGCAGCCCCAAGCCAACTTGTACCACTGGTACCCACACATAAAAGTGGCATATAAGGCGCAAGCGCTGGGCATACATCATTTCTATACACGTCAACCTTCCAATAGCGACGAGCTATTTTTACAAACTGAGCAAAATCCTTTATTGATGTAAAGTTTGATGTAGCTAAGGATAAAATCTCTATTCTAGGTTTATTGGCATTTACGGTGTCGTTAGCAACATCAATATACCAAGGACCAAGTATCAATGCGTTTTGAAAGTATTCATCTCGCAGTGAGCCCCATGCTTTTTGTAAAGAGCTACCTTGTACAATTAGATTTTTTAATAAACTGAGCCCAGGTTTTTTAGTGGTAGGTAATACCGTTTGCAGTAGTGCAAATACCTCATCGCGTATTTCTCTACAGCGGCCAATAGGGTAAGGTTTTTCTGCAAAGTAAGGAATTGATGGTGCAAGTTTTAAATCAGCTAATAAGCGTAAATGAGCTAGATCAGCACATATCAATGCACATTGTTCTGGTGTAAAGTGTTCATTAAGCACGTATATTCCTTTGAGTGATTGTTTAATTCTAGTCCTGAAAGGTCATCAGACCCTAATGGAAAATGAATACTTTCAAATTATATGTGATTTTAGCGTAAATCCTTGGGAGTAGGGTAATTTGGATGAACTACATTTTTATGGGCATGAATCGAAGGGATGGGTGCTTCAGGCTTGGCTTTAATGAGCTTAACCAAGGTACTTAAATCGTATTTAGGTTCGCCGTAAAATTCATGCCAAGCTTGCGGAATACTGTTTGGATCTGCCGCTTTAATTACATGTGCCATCCATTGCTTTCTCAGTTCGGCCCACTCCTTAGTTTGTTTTCCACTTTCGGTAATCCCTAAAATTGGCCTTAATTCAACATACAGTGTTCTTCTTGCACCTTGGCTGCGCTTTACTCCTGAACTATGTAAAACCATTATGTCATGAACTATGATGTCACCTGCTTTAGCGGGTTGTTGTACTACATTAGGAATATCCCACCCGTATTGATTGGAAAGTGCGTAAATATCTAAAATTTTATGCTGAGTATTTGGTACGTAGCGTAAACAGCCATCTTCTAAAAGAGCGTTGTCAAGGTATATACCAATATTTAAATAAGGATATTGCCTAGAATGAGGAGCATCCTGATGCCAGGTAATATGAGGGTGTGGGTACGGGTATTTATAAGCTACATCTAATTGCAAGGGGACTGCGCCATCTCCTACCAGTTCTTTATAAACTTCGATGAGTGGTGGGCTAGCTAATAGTTCAATTATTAATTCAGGTGACTCGAATAGTAAGTCGTTATAACGAAAAAGACGAGGCACACCTGAGTCTGTTGAGATACAACATTGATTATTGAGTTGCCCATTGTGAAAATTCTCTAGTGCTGATGCTTCTAATTTATCTGAAAAACGTTGTAACTTTTTAAGTAAGGTTATCGAAAGTGCATTTTCAAAGTGAACAAAACCGTTTTTTAGGAAAAAGTCATGTTTATTTGAGGATATTTCCATAAATTAAATTGTCCTTTTTATTTTAAACAAAGTTCATCCATTTTTTGCAAACTATATATTTGGAAGCGTTTCTATCCAGCGACAGTCTCTGATCCACTTGACCATTACAGGGTAACCTTTGTTTGGGCAAGTCATTTGCCATGCTTGTAATAATGGAAACCCAAAACCATTCCCATTTTCAAAAGCATGCTTTAACGTCTTACTCGCACCTTTATAAGCATCTTTATGAAAGATAATATCTAGTGATAATGACAAATGAATAGCTGCTGCAACAGCCCAAGCTGTCGCAGCCATTTCTTCTGCGTGCATAGCTTGTTTCTCTCTGCCCGCAAGCAAGCCATTCTTATAAAAGTCAGCATCTAATAGGGGCCTAAAAATTGGCTCACAGACAGCAATATGCCCAGCCTCATGAAGGATATCACCAGGATAGAACCCATTGACAAAATCAAGCAATAAAACGCCTTTTTCTAGCTTAAGGCCGGGCAAAAAAGTTCTTTCGTCTAAGGTTTGATACCGGTGCTTTATTCCGATATGAGTAAGAAAGGCGAGAATTTTTTCAATCTCAGTGTCCATGCCACTCCCTGTATTTAGCAATTACAATTGTTGCTTACAATAATATAGCACTCTATTCTAACTAAGTTTAGTCAGCGTTAATAAATCAATTTAAGGTGTTTTGCTTGTCTAAAATCAGGCGCGAAAAGGAGTTATTATGCAAAATGAATTGAGAGTAAAAGTACCTCCTCTGAAAACAACAATGCAGAGCATATTGCCCTGTTATAACGAAACTGGGCGTTTAGGTTTATTTCAATTAAAGCGAATGTGGCACAAAGTACAGTTTCAAAAGCAAGGCTGTGCAGATAAAAAAATAATAGAAGATGAATGGTCACTCGATGTGATGATCATGGATATTTTAGGCTTAGGGCTCACACCGACAATAGAGTCTATTTTTGCGAGTGATAGTTTTTTAACATTCGAAAACTGGGTAGAGCAGCATTATGGTATGGCTATTTCAAAGACGGCTAAAAGTGAGTTAAATGAAAAGATAGCTGCATTTTTCCAGCAAAAGGGCCTTAAACAACAAAAAATATTGCTAAATCAGCCTCGTCATTACGTTCTAACATCGCAGCAGTGGCAAAGCTGGGATGATAATGGTTACGTTATTATTCCTGAGCTAGTGGAAAAAACGCTATGTGAAGACGTTTGTAACATGGTATATGAACGTTTGAATATGGATAAACATAATCCTGTTTCATGGTATCGAAATCATGAACTTAAACAGGGAATTATGGTACAAATTTTTAATGATATAACCATGCAGGTTATTCGGCATCAGCCTCAGGTGCGAGATGTATTTGAGCAATTGTGGGGTGAAAACAATTTAACTGTAAGCACTGATAGGCTTAGTTTTAATCCACCTCAGACAGAAAGTTGGCGATTTCCTGGGCCAAATCTTCACTGGGATATAAACTTTAATAAACCGCTCAGATTTGCAACGCAAGGATTACTATACCTTACTGACGTTGCCGCTGAACAAGGTGCATTCAGTTGTGTACCTGGCTTTCATAAAAAAATAGACAACTGGCTTGCTAGTTTACCTAAAAATACCAATCCACATCATTTTAATTGCCAACAATGGCACAGTACTCCATTAGCTGCAAAAGCAGGTAGCTTAATTGTATGGCGACATACATTACCGCACGGTAGTTGTTCAAATAAGGGGAGTACACCTCGAATTGTACAATATATAAATATGACTCCATTAAATAAGTAGCTAAACAGCTCTCGATATAGGGAATAAGTAATGCTGTGTAATGGGGTGTAATGTTTTTTATTTTTAACTTATGCCAAAATTATACATAACTTATTGTTAAAAATAAGTAGATAGACTTTTCAAGTAAGCGACTATTAAAAATAATAGAATTAAAAAGTTGTATTCTACGTCTTGTGAGTTAATCTACTTACTGAACGTAATATTAATTTGCGACGTGTTTTTTCATGGTAGGATTGGTGTAAAGGAGTGCTTAAGTATGAATCTACATGATTCATAGTCTACAGCGAGTTTGGAATATGCGGCCCCCCACATTGATGAGCTATTAAAACATTCAATACGTACCCAGCTTGAGTCTCTTCTAAAATCTAGATTAACAACTGAACAACGCCCAAGTTGAACACCTTTAATTAGTGAACGCTTTTGAGGCCATACATGATCAAGTTGTGCAATCAGTAATATTGATAAAATGGATGGCTTCACAGTTTAATTGCTACATCATTGTACGCTAAGAAATATATATTATAAATTATAAGGAGTGTGTGGTGCTACACCATCAATTGTCTAAGTCAGCCGCATGTATTAGTGAAGAGCCAGTTGTAACTGGGTTACTTAATCAAGCACTGCGCGATCAAATTAGTTTGCTTAAACAGCAACCAGCTACAGCGTTGACTCTACAGCAGTCTTTTTTAGCAATCGCAGATCAAGCACTGACTGAAAGAGAGGATGCTGTGTTAATTGAAAAACTTTTTGTTGACGCTTACGAAGAAGCAATAAAAGTCCTTAGGCAAGCTCAATTGCATGAAGTTGAAATGACAAAACAGTATATTAATCAACATGGCCTAGTGATGTCGGTTTTAAACTGCACAACAACAATAAAAGATGTACATCGCAACACCCGTTTCTACAAAGGGATTTTTGAGCTTATTAATGATTTACAACAACGGGATTCGCAAATAAATATTGTCTACCCAGCTTGTGGGCCATTCGCCCCGTTATTATTACCTATTTTGCTGTATATGGATCAGCAAAAAATTATTTCACCACAAAAAGTACGCATTTCTTTAGTCGATATTCAACCTGGAGCGATCAAATCTCTCAAGGTGTTAGTTAATGAGTTGCAACTTAATGACTATATCGATGGCATTTACGAGGCTGATGCTGCTTTGTTTAAAGGTAACAAAGCGTTTGATATTTTTATTGCTGAGGCATTTCAGCATGGTTTTTCTAAAGAAGCTCATTTGAGTATATGCAGAAACTTTGCCTCTCAACTAAGCCATCATGGAGTAATGTTACCGTGTAAAATCATGGTTAATGCTGCATTAGTTAATTGCCAACGAGAATATGTTGAACAGTGGCTGCAACCGCAAAGCGATGCTGCGAATCCGATATTAAATCAAGATACGTTGAATGAAAGAATTGAGCTGGGAAATATATTAACTCTTGATCGTCATAGTTTGCTCACGCTAGACATAATTGCTCTTGGAGAACAACAAGTTGTACGCTGTAACACAGTTTCTATTCCTCAAACAGCCACTGATGTAAGTGAACTAACGCTTGTCCTTTACGCTGAAGTAATGACGTATAATGGGCATTGGTTACAGCAATATCAGTCAGGCATTACGCATCCATTGCCTATGTTTTCGGTATGTATTGATTTTGTACCTAAGGCCCCCGCAGTAGATGGTTTATTACTTACAAAAAAAGATAAAATAGATTTTTATTATAAGCTTACCGGTTTGACAGGTTTTTTGCCGACGAAAGCTGACGAAGAGGTACACTATGGAGCAAATTAGCAAGGTAGTGTTATTTACTTCAAGTTGTTTATCTATACCTACGATTGATATGTTGATACAGCGCCAGTTGTTAGTCGCTGTAGTATTAGTGCCAACGCAAACAAATAACATGCAAAGCGAAATTGGTCAATTGCAAGCACATTGCACATCACAAAATATACAATTTTCAGTATGGAATAATGATGATACGTTGCTTGCACAACTTGATGATTGGCAAGTATCAATGGCCTTGAGCTGTTTTAATGCGGGAACTCAAAGTCAAACGATTATTGATTTTTTTCATGGTAATGCTTATGGAATTTACCCTGCAAAGTTATCAGATTATCAAGGTACTGATCCACTCTACTGGCAAATTAGAGAGCATCAAGATAATTTGTTACTAACTGTTTATCGCTTAAGCTGCGAACACCCCCTACAATTTTCGTTACAGCAGAGTATAGCCATTCATCCATTTGATACTTATCAAAGCCTTGCTATTCGCGTTGCATCTGCAATCCCACAAGTGTTGAGTATTTTCTTCGAACAATTTGATAATTTGCATTGGCAATCAGATACCGACATTGAACAAATCAAGGTCGCGACAGCCCTGAACTATGATAATTTAACATTGTCTTTTGAACAGTACAGCGCGGTTGATTTAGTCGCGGCGGCAAGAGCGGGTAACCCGCTTTATGGTGGCTTTATTTTATCGGGTAAATTTGGTGATTTTAATGTGCTACAAGCATCCTTTGTTGATCAAGCCTCATTCACAGAGCCAGCTGGTACGGTCTTAAGTATTGACAAGTCACAAGGGTTAGTTGTGCAGACTAAACAAGGCTCAGTGGCATTAGATATTGTTTCATGTCAGTTTGGGTGTATTTCAGGTTATCGTTTTGCATCTTTAGCTAATATTACAGCTGGTATGCAATTGTAATTATATAAATTATTTTAAAAGGAAATACGTTATGAGCGCAGACCCATTTTTAGGCGAAGTGGAGATTTTTGCAGGAAATTTTGCCCCTAGAGGTTGGGCTATATGTGCAGGACAGCTATTGAGTATTGCTCAAAATACCGCCCTTTTTTCACTTGTTGGTACTACTTATGGTGGTGACGGCCGTTCGTCAATGGCGTTACCAGATATCAGAGGACGTACACCGGTAGGTGTTGGTAGTGGGGCTGGCTTGTCCAGTCGTGAGTGGGGCCAGCTTGGCGGAAGAGAATTTAGTAAAATTACATCTAATAATTTGCCACCGATGCAAAGTGCGATTGCATTGCCAAGTTTTGCACAGTCAGTTTCTGTCAGTATTCCTGGGCAGACGATAAGTGGAGTAACGGGATCTGCAAACATTGCAACAACACAAGATGCTAATAGTGGAGAACCAACAGCAGGTGCAGTACTTGCTACGGTTGTTGCTGGTGGTGGGCCTGATAAACAAGAAAAAATATATCAATCTACGGCACCAAGTTCATTGATCAGTATTGGTAATGTGACAGTTGATACATTTGATGTTCCAGCACAAGATAACATTGCCCTAACTCTGCCCGCGAATAGTTTAACAGGTATCGTTAATTTACATGGTGGTGGCCAATCGCTTTATTCTCAGTCACCATTTGTTGCTATGCATTATATCATCGCCATGCAAGGGATTTATCCGAGTCGGAGTTAACTATTTATGTCGCGTCATTATCATTTTATCGCTGGTTTACCGAGGACTGGTTCAACATTATTGGCTGGTATATTACGGCAAAACCCCGATTTTCATGCCGATATGTCAACCCCTGTAGCTGGTTTTGTTACTAGTTTACTTGAGCAAATGGGAGCTGGGAGCGAGTTTGCTAGTAGCATAAGCTCAGCGCAGCGCTTGAATATATGTCATGGAGTTTGGTCTGGGTATTACCAAGATGTTGAAAAGCCCATTATTTTTGATACCAATAGACTGTGGACTGCAAAGCTTAATATCTTAAATTCCTTATTTGGTAATGATTTTAAAGTGATTTGTTTAGTCAGAAATCCAGCTTGGATAATGGACAGTTTTGAACGTGTCTATAGGCAAAACAGTCTTGAATTTAGCCGTATTTATTCCCCCGCAGCACGACAAAACGTGTATACCCGCTGTGAGCACATTGCGTCTAATCAAGGGCCTTTTGGTAGTGCTTGGGCTGCGCTAAAAGAAGGTTTTTATGGTGAGTTTTCGGATCAGTTATTACTGATCGACTACGATTTGCTCGTAAGTAAACCTGAAAAGAGTGTGGCTCTAATTTATCAGTTTTTAGGCTTACCGAACTTTGCGCATGACTTTGAAAATGTAACATATAACGCCAGTGAATTTGATAAAAACTTAGGTGCAGATGGCTTACATACAGTGAAAAATAAAGTGGCTTTTACTGGGCGTAAAACTGTACTCCCCCCAGAACTATTTAAAAAATACAGTGATATGGCTTTTTGGTTAGAACCACAAGGCAGTAACGCAAGTTTAATAACACAAAAAACACCTTAATTTACCAGTTATGGTATTAAAAACGTTGTTCTCCATAAATATATTAAAGGATTGAATACATGCTGAAATTCTCCTTATCGCCTATTTCTATTGTTGTCGGTTCGGTTTTAGGGCTCACTCAAACCGCAGGCATTGCACAGAGTGTACAAGTGCCAGTGCAATCAGAGTTTAAACTCACTCCACTTATAGTGCCAAGTATTAATTCATTTAAGGCAAAGGCTGATGATCTTGTGTTAACTGCTGCAAGCAGTGTTAACCATCTAGTCATTATCGATGCGGGAGTACCTGATAAAGCCTTATTTTATAGCGATTTAAATGCAGAGACAGAGATTGTTGAACTCAATGCTGATGAATCAGGTATAAATCAGCTTGAAGAGTTGCTTGGTCGTTACCAGCAGTTAGAGAGCGTGAGTATATTTTCTCATGGGCGCAGTGGAGAGCTACAACTAGGTAACAGCCAAATAAATACTGCGGTTATTGAAAGTAACCCACAATTAATGGCGGTATTTAAGGGGGCTGTAAAACCTGGTGGGGATGTGTTTTTTTATGGCTGTGACATTGGTAAGGGTCTGCAAGGCGATCAATTTTTAACACTCTTTAGTCAGTCAACGGAGCTTGATGTAGCCGCTTCTAACGATTTAACCGGTAATAGTCATAAAGGCGGAGATTGGGATTTAGAAATAGTTAAAGGGGATGTCGATTTTGCTGATAGACCATTTTCAGAGCGAGCCTTGATTGACTTTTCTGAGGTGTTAGCGTTTGATGGTACATTGAATTTTGATAATATACCTACGGGATACGCTAATAATAAGAGTTATATAATACCGGGTACCAGCTACAGCATAAAAGTTAAGTCTGGGGCTGGTGGGGGTCAAGATTTATATAATTTTTCAGCGGGCTATGTTTATATATCTACAAGCTCATCATCTCAGACATACAGTAAAATATATTTTACAAATAACGAAACGTTTGATTTATCTAGTTTATATGTTTATAACTCAAGTGGTAGTAATAGAGTTATACGGCTAACAACGGATAAAGGAGGCGTAGCGGATAGCGGGACTTTACCGAGCGGTAGCAGCGAGACTATAAATGCTTCTGGTGCGTTATTTACAGAAATAAAATGGTTAAAAATAGCTTATTCTGATAACTCTACTCTTAGCTGGTTAAAAATTGACAACCTTGCCATCACTAACTTGTCTTCAACTCCTGTTAATTCAGCGCCTGTTGTTGATTTAAATGGTGGGATTCCAGGTACAGGGAGTTTTTCGGCGTTTACTGAAGGCAGCCCTGCTACCGTGATTGCACCCGATGCTGAAGCCGGTGATAGTGATGGCGACTCAATAACAACAATAACCGTTGCATTAACAAATGATCAAGATGGCGCCTCAGAAGGTCTTAATGTATCTGCCAGTGCGCAAAATGCACTTGGGGGTGTAAGTGGTGCATCAGATATTAGTTTACAAGACACAATTTCTATTACAGGTGCAACTGCAACAACGGCTGAAGTTACCACTTTCCTTAAAGCAATCACGTATAACAATACCAGTTCGTCGCCCAACACAACTTCGCGGACAGTGTCAGTTGTTATCAATGATGGCACTGAAAACAGTACTAGCCGTACAGCGACAATTTCAGTGGCTAATCTTACAGCAGCTAGCTCTACAGCAGCGGGTTTTAGCACCTTAGATGGTACAAATTTAAATCCGGCAATAACGTTTAGTAGTGATGATGAGGTTTTAACTGTATCTTCAGCAAGCCATATTATAGGGTCTACAGCCCAGGGTGGCGATGGTACAGATGAGATTATTGTTATAGATGGTAGTGATCTCACACAATTTACCAGTTTAACCTCCTTTGAAACGCTCTCTACTTATAATGACGGCTCATTAACGCTCAGCGAGTCGCAACACGATGCGTTTACAACGATAAATGGCGCTGGAACAAATACATTTACTTTGGCAAGTGCAGATGGTGATAGCAGCGTAATTGCAGATGCAGACATAGAAACGTATGTTTTAAATGCTGCTTTTAATATTACTTTAGCTGGGACCGCGCAAAATGTTACCGGTAGTAGCAATGCTGATACTATTAATATTGCTGGATTGAGCGTGACAGGTACGCTTGCTGGCGGCGGCGATACCGATGTACTGCAAATGAGCACCGGTGCTGATATTAGTAATGCCACGGTAAGTGCATTTGAGTCTTTAGCATTAAATAGTGGTGCTTCAGTGACGATGACTGAGGCGCAGCACGACAGCTTTCCTTCGATAACAGCAAGTGGCACTGATTCAATTACCATAAGCACCGCGACCGATGGCCTAACTGGTAATAGTTCGGTTGAAACGTATGTGTTGAGTGCAGCGAATACATTTACGTTAGGCAATGCATCACAGAATCTAACCGGTAGTGGTGGTGACGACACGGTTAATGTGAATGCACTGAGTGCGACGGGTATTTTAGCGGGCGGAATTGGTACCGATACCTTGGTTGTTACCAACGGTGGTAATATATCAGGTGCGACAGTCAGCGGGTTTGAAGATTTATCGGTTGCTGCTGGTGGCACAGTCACCCTAGGCGCATCTCAGCTTGCGAGTTTTTCTGGCACAGTATCAGGCAGTGGCACTGAGACAATTTCTGTTTCAGGAGATGGTAATGTAAGTACTGTTTCGGCAATAGAAAGTTATACCTTAAATGACGATAGTACGAATACGCGCTCGGTTACTGTCACTAATGCTAGCCACTCTGTAACTGCAACCTCTGCGACTGATGCAATTACGTTTGATTTAGGTTCACTTACATTTACTGGAATCATTACCGGTGACAATACTGTTGCAGATACACTGAGTTTAAGTAATGGTGCAAATATATCAGCTGGGACCATAAATAATATAAATAACCTAACCTTGGCATCTGGTGCTTCAGTTAACATGACGACCAGCCAGCACCAAGGATTTTCAGGCACAATCACGGCTCCAGGCTCAGAGTCTATTACCATTAGCGGAGATGGCGATTTTACTACTTTAGCAGGTGTTGAAAGCTATAGCGTGGGTGATGACAGCACTAATACTAGAATCATTACAGTTTCAAGCAGTAACACCAATGTGGATGCTACTTCAGCTACTGATGTTGTTACGTTTGCAATAGGCACTAGTGCATACACTGGTACCCTTACAGGCGACGCAACAGCAAGTGATATTGTTAACGTATCTGATGGCGCGGATGTCACAGGAGGGGGCTTCTTTAATATTGGTACATTAAGCTTAGCCTCTGCTGCAACAGTAGCAATTGATGTTAATAATATTAATGATTTTAATACAGCCATTACAGGCTCTGCTGGCGCTGATACGCTAAAACTTATGGATGGTGGTATTTTTAATTTTTCCAGCACCACGGTATCGGGTATTGAAAATCTGGCAATCGGCACTAACAGCAACACGACTATCACCTTAACCGATAATTTTAATACTGATGCTGGCGTTGTGTCTTTTTCTAATGCTAGTGGCAGTGCTATTACAGCTGCAGTGACGCTAGATGCAAGTGCATTTAGCGCTGACATTTTAACAATGACCTCATCAGATTTTAGTGGTGATGATGTACTTAAAGGTGGCTCTGGAGCCGATACTTTACGCCCAGGCGCTGGTACAGATACGTTAACAGGTAACGCAGGTAATGATAATTTTGTAGGTAGCTCATCTCAATTATCAGGCGATACAATTACCGATTTAGCCGCAGGCGATCGTATTACTATTGCTGGTATTACAGGGCTTTCAGCCAGTAACGTACGTTTTAATGGCACAAGTACATTAGAAGTAGATACCAACGCCACTGATTTTAACATTTCTGAGCTAACTCTTGCTCTTACAAACGCACCAGGCAACGACCTTACCTTTACGGTTGCTGATAGTGGCCCTGATACTATCATTACTTTTATTTCACCGAACTCAGCACCCACATTTAGTTCGCTTAATGGCGGTGCTACATTTATCGAAAATGGCAGTGCAGTGATAATAGATAGCGATATGACAATTGCAGATGCTGAGCTTGATGCACTTAACAGCAACGCAGGGGATTACAACAATGCTAGCTTGACTATTCGCCGGCGCGATGGCGCAAGTACAGAAGATATATTTGCTCATTCGGGACTACTCAGTACATTAACTGAGGGAAGTACATTTAGTTACAATGCTAATAATATAGGGACTGTTACCACAAACTCGGCAGGCACTTTAACGCTAACATTTAATAGTAATGCCACTTCTGCAATCGTAGATTCTGTTGCGCAAGCTATTACCTATGCCAACAACTCAGATGTGCCTTTAAATGCAACTGTGCTTGACTATGTATTTGATGATGGCGCGGTTCAAAGCACCGGTACTAATCAAGCGTCAGTCAGTATTACCTCTGTTAATGATGCGCCTACAGTATCAGCAATCGGGGCTAACCCAACCTTTACAGAAAATGGCTCAGCAGTGGCTATCTTCTCTTCCGCTGCTGTTAGCACGGTTGAGAGTGGGCAAAATATTGAACAAATATCACTAACAGTTACTAATGTAAAAGATACGGGCCATGAGTTTCTTCAATTTGGCACCGATCTTATCAACTTAGAGCATAATGCATCGGGTACTTATTCGGGAGCCGTTAACTTTAGCTACACGGTTATGTTAAGTGGCTCAACGGCAACGGTAACGGTTACCGCAACAGATTCAGCTGCAGTATGGCAAAGTTATGTGCCGTTCTTACAGTATAAAAATACCAGTGATTCGCCTACCACCGACAATAGAGTTGTTACACTTACATCAATAAAAGACAGTGGCGGTACATCTAATGGTGGCGCAGATAGAGCAATTGGTAGTTTTGGCTCTTCTACAGTAATCGTAGTGGGTGAAAATAATGCGCCTACTGATATCAGCCTTTCAAGCTCTACGATTAGTGAATCAGTTGTGGGGGCAGGTGCTGATGTTGGAGTATTAACGACTACGGATGCTGATTCGAACAGTCATACTTATTCGCTAGTTTCATCTACATCAGCTGCAACGGGTAGTTGTACCACAAGCGCGGGCAATAGCTTTTTCCAAATAAATGGCAACACGTTAGAAACCAAAGCGGCATTACCACTGGGCGCTTATACGGTTTGTGTGCAAACAGATGACAGTGCCGAAACCTTTAAAAAATCATTTACTATAACAGTAATTGAAGCGCCTAAACCGACTACCCCTGAGATCAGTGGCACAGCAGCTACAAAAGTAAATCAAGATGAGCTTTATAACTTTACCCCTTCGGCAACAGACCCACAAAATAAAGCACTGACGTTTAGCATTGCTAACAAGCCTAGTTGGGCTAGTTTCAATACTGCAACAGGTAATTTATTGGGTACGCCCACTAAGGCAAATGTAGGGCTTTATCCAAACATTACTATCGCTGTTAGTAATGGTAGCGAGCAGGCAAGCCTGTCACCTTTTAACTTGGAAGTGGTATCAACAAATAGTGCTCCGATTGCACCTAACTTAAGTTTAGAGCTTGATGAAGATTCTAATATTAGCTTTTCCCCTGATATTACAGATACAGACTTAGACACACTAACAATTAGCGCTGTGTCGCAGCCTCAATTTGGTACATTAACCAAGCAAGCCAATACATTCACTTATACACCTAATGCAGACTATTTTGGCCCTGATAGTTTTAATTATCTTGCAGATGATACAAAGGAAAAATCTGCTATTGCTACAGTGAATTTTACGGTGGCTTCCATTAATGATGCGCCAATTGCTAATCCAGATAGCTATTCATTAAATAGCAACGCTGATAATCGCTACTCACTTGATGTGTTAGTTAATGATACCGATGTTGATGACGATGAATTGGTAATTGTTAGTGCTAACGCTAGCGTGGGAACAGTGCAAATTGAAGAGGGAACGCTGGTTTATCAGACCCAGGCAAGCACCAAAGGGACCATTCAAATTAATTATTTGATTGAAGACCCTGATAAAGAAATGAGTAGAACAACAGCAACATTAACGTTAAATAATCAAGCAGAAAATTTGCCAACCATCGAAACACCGGCTGATATTGATGTTAATGCAAAAGGGTTGTTTACAAAGGTCAAGTTAGGTGTACCTTCGGCAATGGATAGCGAAGGTAATAAATTAGCAGTCTCATTAGTTAACCCAAGTTTGTTGTATGCGCCAGGTAAGCATTTAGTTTACTGGAAAGCAGTAGACAGCAGCGGGCTTGAAGCAATCGCAACGCAAAATGTAAACGTGAGTCCGCTTATTTCGCTTAGTAAAAATAGCGAAATAGCTGAGAATAAAACACATAGCTTTAATGTGTTTTTAAATGGTGAAGCACCCAGTTATCCAGTGACGATTGCCTATGAAGTATCGGGTACTGCTGATAGCTCTGATCATGATTTAGTGTCGTCAGAGTTGGTTATTAACAGTGGCACGCAGGGACAAGTTAATTTTACAACGTATGCAGACTCCGAAACGGAAGGCAATGAAACCGTTGTAATTACACTGGCAGATACACTAAATTTAGGTGCGAAGTCTTCAGCCACAATCACTATTGTTGAAAATAATGTAGCACCTACTATTAGTACCAGTATTACACAAGGTTCTCAACAAAGATCACTTGTTACCATAGGTAATGATCTTGTCACGATTAAAGCTGTTGCTCAGGATGCAAATCCGAACGATAACGTAACGTTAAAGTGGGTATCAGAGGATAATAAACTCCTTAATACAAGCGCAAATGAAAACGAATTTGTTTTTTCAACACAATCACTAACTCCTGGTATTTATAAAGTAACGGTAACAGCGCAAGACTCTGGCGAGCCAAGTCTCTCAACAACAAAAGATGTTTACGTTGAAGTATTAACCTCACTTGAGGCGCTAGGGCAGGAAGATTCCGATGGTGACCTTATCCCAGATGCACAAGAAGGTTACGGTGATAATGACGGTGATGGCATTCCTGATTATTTAGATGCAATCAGTGAATGTAATGTCATGCAAGAACAAGTTAAAGACAGTGATAAGTTCTTAGTAGAAGGCGAGCCGGGCGTTTGCGTTAGAAAAGGGGTTACAGTTTCACAAAATGCAATGGGCGGTGTTCAGTTGCTTGATAGTGAATTACCTGAAGATGAAGGCGCGGTAAATACAGGCGGACTATTTGATTTTATCGCAACAGGTTTACCTAATGCTGGAGATACTTACAGCATAGTAATACCGCAAAGAAAACCAATCTCACAAAACTCTGTTTACAGAAAATTAAAAGAGGGACAGTGGATTGATTTTGATACATCTGGTGACAACCAATTACTTTCTACAGCAGGTGAGCCTGGTTATTGCCCTCCACCAAGAGGTAGTGAGTGGACGCAAGGGCTAACTGAAGGTGCATGGTGTGTACAATTACAAATTGTTGATGGTGGCCCTAATGATGACGATGGCAAAGCGAACCGAACGATAGTCGATCCAGGCGGTGTTGCAATTATTCGTACATCGAACCAGCTTCCTAAGGCTAATCAGGATGAGATAACAATTGGTGCAGGGGAATCGGCGACTATTGATGTATTAAAAAATGATACAGATCTGGACGGCGATACACTTACTTTAAGCGGCGCGACGGCTGATTTTGGTGATGTAAGTATTGTTGATGAGCAGTTACTGTATACCCCACCAGCTGGATTTGTTGGTGTTGCGATTATTGAATATAGTATTAGTGATGGCAAAGGGGGCACATCAAACAGCCAAGTTAAAGTTAACTTAGTTATAAATAATGCACCAACAGCTGTTTTTGATTCGGCAACAACCACAGATAACACATCGATAGAAATAGATGTACTTCGTAATGATTCAGATATTGATGGTGATGAATTATTTGTCGTTAATGCAGTTGCAGCTCAAGGCACAGTAACAATTAACATTAACGGCACTTTACAATACATACCTAAAAGCGGCTTTGACGGTGTTGATATTATTGATTACACAATAAAAGATAGCAAAGGTGCAAAGTCTACAGCACAAGTAAAAGTGACGGTTAGCGCTGTTAAATCAGTGGCCATCAGTAATAAGTCATCAGGAGGAAGTATGGGAGGTTTGGGTTTATTACTGATTTCAGTACTTGTTATTAGTCGAAGAAGATCAATACTTCCAAGCTTTGCAATAGTAACGACTAGTTGTTTAATTAGCACCAGTGCAATGGCTGATACATGGTCGATTGAGGCCACGCTAGGTGAGTCTAAAGCAAAGCATTCTTTAGCAACTAAGGACAACAAGGCTAATTTAGATTCTATTGATGATACTGATACTAGCTGGTCAATTGGCGCTTATTATGACCTGTCACCCAATTGGGAAGTCGCTATAAGATATATTGATTTAGGTGAAGGTCGAGCCGATTTAACTGCCCAAACAGTGAAAGCTGATGCAGATAAATTACATCAAGATTATTCACGCTTTGTACCGGTGTTACCAAAAGGGGTGGCAGCTGAAGTAGGTTACCGACAGATGCTTGCTGAATCTTTAAGTACAAAGGTATTTTTAGGCGCTTATCGTCATCAGTATAAAATACAAAGTAGCATCACGGATGGAGCTCCCTTAGAGTATAAAGAACACGCTACCAAACCTTATATAGGTGCCGCTTTAGGTTATTCGGTTTATAAACAGACTGAATTATTACTAAAGTATACTTATTATAAAGTTTCAAAAAATGATGTAAGTGAGTTATCAGCAGGAATAAAAGTACGCTTTTAAGTTGATGCGTAGTGTGATCAGCGCCGCTATTAGCGGCGCTGAACCACATATTTTTAAAAAGTATGACTAAGTTGTTTTGTTTCTATTGAAGATTCTTCAGTTCGTGGTATGTTTCTCGCAATCAAAAAAACAATAGGAATTCACCCATGCCAAAGGCGAGTGATGTTAAAAAAGGGACGGCTATTGACTTTAATGGCCGTGTATTAGTAGTAAAAGATATTGTACGCTCAGTACCACAAGGTCGTGCTGGTGGTAGTTTATACCGTATGCGTTTATACGATGTAGTAACGGGTAGTAAAGTTGACGAAACATTTAAAGACAGCGATATGCTTAACCTTGCTGATTTAACTCGTCGTGAAGCCATGCTGTCGTACATTGATGGCGATGAGTATGTCTTCATGGATAATGAAGATTACACGCCTTACAATTTAAATAAAGACGCCATAGCGGAAGAAATTCAATTTGTTAATGAAGAGACCCAAGGTGTGCACGTTATTGTAATTGACGGTACTGCTGTAGGTCTTGATCTTCCTTCAAGTGTTGAGCTTGTTGTTGAAGAAACTGATCCTTCAATTAAAGGGGCTTCAGCTAGCGCTCGCTCAAAGCCTGCACGCTTATCAACTGGCTTAACAATTCAAGTGCCAGAGCATATTTCAACCGGTGATCGTATCCGCATAAATACTGCTGAGCATAAGTTTATGGGTCGTGCTGACAAGTAAGCTGTAATGAATTGATAATTGAGAGCCGAGCTTTTAAGTTGCTCGGCTTTTTTGTGTCTGATTTATAAGCACCGCCACTAAAGAATACGTTGCTTTAATTTTCGCCAGTTTAACGCTATTATATGCGCCTTAATTTTTCAGCAGTCAGATGAGCATGGTATTATTTATTTTACTCAGTGGTGTGTTTATCGCACTTATGTATATTGAAACCATTAAAAAGGGTATGCCTGTTAAGCGTTGGTTATTTTTGGGTGGATTATTAGGGCCTGCAGCCTGGTGTTTATTTAATCTACATTATCGACGTGCATTAATACGTAATATTGGTGCAAAAACGTGTCTATGGCGTGCTTAGCTAGTCGCTCTAACTAAGCTGAGTTTTGATTGGCTTTGCTGTTGTTTTAAAAATGCAGTGAATTCATCTTTTGAGAGTGGTTTAGAATAGTAATAGCCTTGTAGTGTTTCACAGTTAAGCTCTTCCAGTATACTTATTTGTGAAGCTTGTTCTACACCTTCAGCAACTACATGTAAATCAAGGTTATGTGCAATAGTGACAATAGAGTCCACCATATTGCGGCCGCGTTCGGTTTTCATATCATCAACAAAGGCTTTATCTATCTTAAGCGTATTCAGTGGAAACTGTTTCAAATACGCCAGCGACGAATACCCAGTACCAAAATCATCCATAGCTAAATGAATGCCACGGGCACTTAGAGAGCGCATAATAGCAATGGCTTCTTGTGGGTCGTCCATTACCGTGCCTTCAGTGATCTCAAGCTCTAAAAAGTAAGAGGGCAGTTCATTTTTTTGTAAAATCACATCAATGCGCGAAGTTAAATCGGGTAAGCTAAACTGTTTTGCTGATAAATTTACCGCAACACGAGCGTTAAATAATCCAGCGTCTAACCATTGTTTTACGTCACGACAAGCTTTGTTTAAAACCACTTCACCAATTTCAATAATTTGCCCTGTTTCTTCGGCGATTGGAATAAATACCCCCGGGCTAATAACCCCTTTTTTCGGCGTAATAAAACGCACTAACGCTTCCATTCCAGCAAGCTTACCAGTACGAATATTCATTTTAGGCTGATAATACACCTCAAAGTGATCTTCTTTTAAGCCAAAGCGCATTAGGTTTTCTATTTGTAGTCGCTTTACTGCTTGGCGATTCATGTTGTCATTAAAGAACAGGTAGCTGTTACCTTTCTTTTTCGCATGATACATAGCGGTATCGGCGTTCTTTAATAGTATTTCAGGGGTGTTACCATCTTCGGGGAATAACACTATGCCAACACTGGATGTGATGGCAAGTTCATGTCCTGCCATTTTAAATGGTGTGGCTATTGCTGCTAAAAACTGTTTCGCCATGCGGGTGATGGTGAGAATATCGTTGGTGTTTGACATAACCAGCGCAAATTCGTCGCCGCCTAGGCGATAAAACACATCATTTTCACGGGTAAGCTTATTTAAGCGCATAGCAAGCTTTGCCAGTAAGCTGTCACCTAACTGATGACCCAATGAGTCATTTATCTTTTTAAAGTTATCTAAATCAAATACTAGCAAGGCATGGTGTGAATGCTCCTTTGCTAATTTTTTTAAGTCAGAAAAAAATAAATTACGGTTTGGTAAGCTGGTGGTGCGATCTCGATTGGATAAATTATTGAGCTCAGACTCCGTTTTTTTACGCTCGGTTAAATCAGAATACACCACCACGTAATTGGTAATTTGATTTTGCGCGTTTTTAATTTCATCTATCGAGATTTCAAATGGTAGTAGGGCATGGTCGCTATTACGCAGCTTTACTTCTTCTTGAATATGTTCATGCTTTCGAACGGTGTCTTTTATGGACTCTATATAGCCTCTGTCGTAACCGGCTAAATGAAATTCTTTTTTAAGGTATTGCTCACGTACACCGCCGAACAAAGTTAAAAAGCTGGGATTAATGTCAACAAGCTTAAAATCTTTATCATAAATAGCCAGTGCATCGGTAAACGACTCAACGCATTTTGCAAATAGGTTTAGTCGCTCTTCGGTTGATTTGAGCTGAGAAATATCTCTTACCGTGCCAGTCATTCGCAATGGACTAAGGTTCGCGTCTTTTTCGATTATTTTTCCACGGTCGAGTACCCAATGCCATTTACTAAAGCTATCTTTAATACGATAAGTGGCTTCGAAAAAAGTACTCTCTTCAGCAAAATGTTTTTTTAATAGATAATCTACATGGGTTAAATCGCGAGGGTGTATTAGGCTTTTATTCGGTGGGAATTCTACTAGATTGTTGTTATTCAGTACGTACTTGTCGTTAATACGAATAACCTTGCCGGTTTTTATATTCCAGTCCCATAGTGTGTCACCACTGCCTTCTACGGTGCTTTTTAAACGCTTTTCAGATTGCTGTAATTGAGAATGTGAGCGTTTTAGAGAGTGAATAACCGTAAACAAATAAATTAACAGTAACGTCATTATTGCGCACACGCTAACGACAAGCGCATTTAAGTTCAAGCTAAACGATGACTCAAATGCACTAGCAGAATGGGCTGTGGCCAAAGTGGCCAACAATAGAATGTATTTTATTATTTTTATTTTTTTCATTGTCTTACTTCTTATTTACAAAAGACAATCTAAATCAAGCGCGCGCAAGAGTCAAAGAGAATGAGAATAAAGTGGTAGATTCTTCGGTTGATCCACAGATTTAGCGCTTAAAAGCTCATATCTTGGGCGATCTGCATTAAAAATTTCAGCTGCATAGGCTTTTACATCCTCAAGCGTTAATGCGTTTAAAGAATCCAGCAGGCGTTGCTGCATATTAAACTGGTGATCGCCATTGCCAATAGCAAGCCATAAACGTTGTGAACGTAAACGCAAGTTTTTGTCTTTTTCGGCAATATGCGTTGTTAGCCCATATTTTTGTTGCAGCCAGGCTTGCTCTGTTAGTTCATCAATGGTTGATAAATACTGACTGATGAACACATTATGCCTGTGTAGTAACATACTTGGTTCAAATTTAGGTGACTGAATATAAAAAGCAATTCCGGCACGAGTATTAAAGGGCGCATAACCGGCACCGACCAAATAACCCAATTGTTGTGTGGTGCGTAGTTCATTGAAATAATCTTGATTAATTAAGTGATTAAGCGCCATCATTTTTACTTTTTCATCAACATTATCGCTTAATGCTTGGTAGTAAATCACCATGGCATTATCGCTACAAGCGAGTTCTAATTCGTAACGAGTCACTTTAGTAATTTCAAAGAGTGGGCGCTTTAAATCTTCTATAACTGCTGACTTTTTAAGGTGTAGTGCCACCTTTTTCTGAAACTCAAGGGCTTCACTTTGCTGCCAATTGCCATGTAAAAAAGACTCAACATGAAGTGCATTAAAAAACGCCTGTCTAAACTCATTAAACTGATGAAAACAGGTATCTTTAAGTGCATTTGCTAACTCGTCAGGCTGTGGGTTCCACGGCATTATCTTAGCGCCTAATATACTAAAGAGCTCACTAACAGGTTTATTTTGGTTACTATTGCGCCAATGCCTTACCAGTTGCTTTTTATATTCAGCAAAGCGTTTAGCACAAATTTTTACGTTAAATAGTGCATCAATTAGTTGATCAACCAGCTCAAGTTGGCTTGAAGATAGCCCCGCAGTATGCAAGGTTAAGCCACCTTGGTGAGAGGTTAAGTGATAACTTAAGCCCGCGAGCTCAGCTGGATAAAACTGCTCGCCAACACTATCCATAAACAAATCAGAAAACAATCGAGTCAATGCCATATGCTTTACATCTTTAACTGCAAAGTCAGAGTCCATGGCTAAATAAAAATGCCCTTTGGCCACTCTGAAGGTGGCATCTTGTTTAAACCAAAAATCAAAGCCAGCTTCTTTTACCAATAATGTTGGATGAGCTTGCTGCGACTCTATTGGGTATAGAACGACATCTTTAGCTAAATAAGGATTTGCGGTAGGTAATAACATTTCACCTTGTGGCTGACTAATTTGTGCCAGCGCTTCGAGCCAATGCAGTGATAATTTTTCAATTTTATACGGTGTGTTATACCAAGCGGCTGTGTGTTCAGGCTCTACACCCGGATGAATCAGCACTAAACGCATATTGTGAGGGGTTAACCATTGCATTGCCATTTCATGAGTGGTGGCTTTAAAGCCTTCCATTAAATAGTCGCCCTGTAAGTAATTAACTTCATCGTAATGTTGCATGTTAATACTTAAGTTACTGACCCAGTCAATCAGTCGAGATTTTTCTTGGTTATCAAATGCGATCTGTAGCAGTTTTTGTTTATCTTGATACAAGCGAGGCAGTTTGTTGATGTTGTTATTTATTAGGCAAATGTATTCAAATACCATTTCAATAATGTCTTCGTAGTATTCAATGCCTTCATCGGTCAGCGCCATGCTAATATTAAAATCTTTAAAGTTACTACCGTTGATGCCACCTCCGGCAGAAAGAGCATTGATCCAACCTTGTTCTTTAAGCACAGAATACAACGAGCCTTGCCCTTCGTACCCTAGTAAATGGGCAATAAAACTAACTGTTTTATGACGGTAAAAATCGTCTATGTTTGGCATGGCAAAGCTAATAATCAGCTTTTGTACGTGTTTATGTGGCTCAATATGGAGCAACTTACCTAAGTCTTGGCTGCGATAAAGCGGCGCTTCTATAGGTGGTTTTAATTTACCTTGTTTGCCTTTAATTTGGCAAAAATGCTGAGTTGCCCATGCTTCTAGTGTATCTAATGATTCATTGGCACAAATCACTAGAGTCATCCATTGAGCTTGGTAATGCTGATTAAAAAAGTCACGTAATTCATCACTAATACAGCGTTGTCTATCGGCTAATGTTTGTAGGTTGCCTACAGAGAACTTAGCAAATGGATGTGCAGGGTTAACAGTTTCTTTATGCACTTGATATATACGTCGGCCATCGTCTTTAATCTTTAATTTAAACTCAGCCTCAATGGCATTTCGTTCTTTTCCGGTTTCTGCGGGATCCAAGCTGGGCGCTATAAAAAAACGGCTAAATTGCGCTAATGCCGATTCAATATGATTGTTATTAATATCAAAAAAGTAGCAGGTATGCTCCGTGCCAGTCCAAGCATTGGTGTTACCACCAGATTGAGAGACAAAATTATTAAAACTACCGGATTCAGGATACAGATCAGTGCCTAAAAACAACATATGCTCTAAAAAATGCGCTAAGCCCTGCCTATCAAGAGGATCGTCAAAGTGACCAGTGTTAACGGCCATAGAGGCTGCCGCTTTTGCTGAGTCCTGATCGCGCACTAAAAGCACTTTTAGACCATTGTCCAGTGTTAGTGTGCGGTAAGCTCTGTTATCATTGGTGCTGATTTTCAAATGATGCTCCTGAAACTAAACGTATAATTGTTAACAACAGATGATAACTTCAGGAATGCGACGCTATTTACCTGAACATCATGAAAGAACTATTTTAAGAAAATAAATAGGTTTGAGTTATTAATATAGCGGAAATTCGAGCAAATTGGCTACTGTTTTATATTCTTTAATTGGTTGATTTTTTATGAAAACAATCTTGATAATGCGTCATGGTGAAGCAATACCTATGCAGGCTGATGATGTCAGTAGAAGTTTGACTTCTATGGGTCAGCAACAAGCTGAAAAAATGGGGCTATGGTTGCAAAAAATGCACGCTCCCAGTGGCTTGTTAGTTAGTCCTTATGTTAGAGCGCAGCAAACCGCTGAGGCTGTTAAAAAAAGTAATCGTTTTTTATTTGAAGAAACCTGTCACGATATTATTCCTGAAGGGAACCCTCAGGTTGCAGCAGATTATTTAGAAACGTTAATTGCCCTCCACCCAGAATGCGATACCTGGCTGGTTGTTGCCCATATGCCTATGGTGAGCTATTTGGTTGACCAACTATGCGCGGGTAACATGCCAATTTTTAACACCGGTGCAGTTGCCCAAATTAGTTATGATGAAGCGAGCCATAAAAGTGATTACATCACCATAAATGCGCCAGCTAATGTAACCGTATAAACTACGAACCTCCCCAGCTTAAAGCCTGACGATAAAATGTGGTTAGGCATTTATCTAAAGTAAAATGGTTAACCACACACTAAAACTCAACACACTTAATACTGTAGATAAAACCACTGCACTGGCAAGGGTATCTTGGTGTTGTTTTATTTGGCATGCAATTAAATAGGCATTAACGCCTAATGGTGATGCACTTAATAGCACCAGTACTTTTAGCAGTGACTCATTAAGTGTAAATACGTGTGTGCCTAGCAATAATACCAAGGCAGGTAATATGACTAATTTTAATAGACTGGCAATGGCCGCTGCTTGCCAGTTATCGCTAATTTTATAAAAAGCTAAGTTAGCGCCCAATACAAATAACGCACAAGCAATAGCTGGTTCGGCTAAAAGCGCTAAGCCCTTAGTTAAGTCAGCAAATAAAGTAATCCCTGCCAAATTAACCAATAAACCAGTGCTAATACTTAACACCACTGGATTGAGTAGCATATTTTTGGAAAATGCTGACCAGGAAAACACATGACTAGCGCTGTTTGCACTAATTAAAAAAGTAAGGGTGAACAATAATGCGCTATGAAAGGTAATGATCATAAAAATAATGCCCATCATTTGCTCGCCTAATGCGGCAATAATAATAGGTAACCCCACCAATACAGTATTGGAATAGCTACTGCCAAGAGCAAACACGCTATGGCGTTCGTATTGAAGTTTTTTAGAGAGAATGTAGCGGTCAATAATTAGGGCAAAAAGGTAAATTAAAATAACCGGAATGTAAAAACTTAAAAAGCCATTTAAGCTGACACTGGTTTGTAAGTCTGCTTTGGCCATATTTAAAAATAAAAAGCTCGGCACACTAATATAAAAAGTAAACTTACTTAATCCCGCTATGTGGATACGCTCTAAAAAGCCACTGCGGCTAGCAATGTAGCCACATAGCACAATAAATATCAGCGGGAATATAATCGAAAATATATGCACTAAAAGGCTCTTGTTGATTAGCGTCTAAACTCATCACTTTGCGGTAAATTAATTAATATCAGTACCGCACCTTTACCGCCATATTCGAGCGGTGCTTGATGCATAGCAATAACATCGGGGTGTTGCACTAAGTATTGCGGCACTTTATGCCTGAGGATATGGCCGCCAATTCCGTGTACAACACAGGCGCAGTAATAATGCTTTTTTTTACACTCATGAATAAGCCCTGCGAGTTCATCTTTGGCTACTTCTTTATTTAAGCCATGCAGGTCGAGGGTTAAATCAGGTATAAAATCCCCTCGACGAAGTTGTTTCGCTAAAAAACGATCCTGACCCTGTTGCACATAATTAACAGTACCGTTAGTGTCTATATCTGGCACATATTCATCAGAAAAGAAAAATTCTGATTGTTGTTGCTTTTTTTGCTGGGCAAATTGCTTCGCTTGTGACACTTTAGGTTTATTACTAAAACGGTGAGTGTCTTGTTTGAACACGCGCGCACCGCTGATACTTTGACGAAACAAGTCAATGTCATCAGGACTAATTAGGCTGTTTGAGTGGGGATCTTTTTTCATAGCGGCAGTCTAAACAAAAAAGTGGTAAAAATCGAGTAAAAAGGTGTGATACCCAAGCAGCTTTGAGGTGCATAGTGCAGCGCCAATAAGGTTAATTTAAAAGCGATTTATACTGCGTTATTGATTTGAACAACAGAGTGACTATTACACTTGCAATCAATGCCTTGTTTAAATTACCTTTAATTCTAACTGTCACTCGCACCTAGAGGTGGCTTGGGTATACAATAGGGCAATCATGGGGCCCATAGTTGTGCCTCGATTGAGTTTATTTTTTGAAAGTAGCAGGCAGATAATACTGATGAGTGAATTACTAATAGAAGAAGCAACCCTGGATGAAGCTGTTGCAGAACTTTCAACCTTACATGATTGGCTTCGTTGGACGACAAGTCAATTTGCAAGTAGCGGTATTTTCTTTGGTCATGGCACCGATAACGCATGGGATGAAGCGGTAAGTTTGTTATTACCAGCACTTAGCTTGCCAATTGATGCACCCAAAGAGCTGATGCATGCCCGTTTAACTAGCACTGAAAAAAACCGTTTAGCAGGCTTAATTGCCGAGCGCATTAACGATTTTACCCCAGTTCCATACCTGACCAACATTGCATGGTTTGCCAATATGCCATTTTATGTGGATGAACGTGTATTAATTCCTCGCTCGCCTTTTGCTGAGCTTATTAATAATCGTTTTACACCTTGGCTAGAGCAGCCAGAGTCAGTAGGGCGTATTTTAGATTTATGTACGGGATCGGGTTGTATTGCGATTGCATTGGCACAAGCATTCGAAAATGCGCAAGTTGATGCGGTTGATATATCCTATGAAGCGCTTGAAGTGGCTGATATCAATATCACCGATTACCAACTAAGTGAGCGCGTATTACCGATCCAGTCTGACGTATTCAGTGGTGTGCCTGGGCAAAAATACGACTTAATCGTAGCAAACCCACCGTACGTTGATGCTGAAGATATGGCTGATTTACCACGTGAATTCCATCACGAGCCAGAGCTTGGGTTAGCATCGGGTCACGATGGCCTTGATGTAACACGTACTATTTTAGATCAAGCTAGTGAGCATCTAACAGATAACGGTTTGTTATTTGTCGAAGTAGGTAACTCTATGGTACATATGGATGCACTGTATCCAGGCGCACCATTTGAATGGATTGAGTTTGAACAAGGCGGATTAGGGGTGTTTGTTATTAGCAAGCAACAACTAGATGCCTACTTTGCACAGTAATTATTAATACTAGCCATTCATCCCAAATGGCTGGGTAACACTATAGCCGAGATAATTCTCGGCTATAAGTCATTAGGAATGAGGAAAGTTAATGGCAGGTAATAGCATAGGGCAGTTATTTAAAGTGTCCACCTTTGGCGAAAGCCACGGCGTTGCATTAGGCGGCGTTGTGGATGGCACGCCAGCAGGCCTTGAGATAACAGAGGCCGACATACAACACGATTTAGATAGACGAAAACCAGGGCAAAGCCGCTATACCACGCAGCGCCGTGAGAGCGACCAAATTAAAATTTTAGCGGGCGTTTTTGAAGGTAAAACCACCGGTACCAGTATTGGTTTATTAATTGAAAATACCGATCAACGTTCACAAGATTATGGCAAAATTAAAGACGTATTTCGTCCAGGTCACGGTGACTATACCTACTGGCACAAGTACGGCCTACGCGATTACCGTGGTGGTGGCCGCTCATCTGCGCGCGAAACCGCTATTCGGGTTGCCGCAGGCGCCATTGCTAAAAAGTATTTAAAACAGTTTCATGGTATTGAAGTTAAAGCATGCTTGAGTCAATTAGGGCCAATAAAAGCCGAAAACTACGATTGGGACGAAGTAGAAAATAACTTGTTCTTCTTCCCAGACGTTAGCAAGCTTGAAGCGCTTGACGAGTATATGCGCGAGCTAAAAAAGCAAGGCGACTCAGTGGGTGCCAAAGTAAAAGTAGTGGCTAAAAATGTACCTGTTGGCTTAGGTGAGCCAGTATTTGATAGGCTAGATGCCGAACTTGCACATTCTTTAATGAGTATTAATGCTGTTAAAGGCGTTGAAATTGGCGATGGCTTTGATGTAGTCGAGCAAAAAGGCTCTGAGCATCGTGATGAGTTAACCCCTGATGGGTTTACCTCAAATCATGCCGGTGGCGTGCTTGCAGGAATTTCAACGGGGCAAGATATAATCGCATCAATTGCGCTTAAGCCAACATCAAGTATTACTATTCCCGGTAATAGTATTAATACCGAAAATGAAGCGGTTGAGATGATCACCAAAGGTCGTCACGATCCTTGTGTAGGCATTCGTGCTATTCCGATTGCTGAGGCAATGATGGCCATTACTTTAATGGATCATTTACTTCGTCAACGCGGTCAAAACCCACATGTACACCATGAGCATGGGCCAATTAACGGTTCAGTTTAATTGTAAAGTGTGAGTAATTAAAAGTGATAACGCTACTCTTGCTATATCTGGGTTGACGTACGTTTTTAAGACTTGGCAAAAATTATTATTTTGTGCGCGGCTAATGTCTTCTTAACAGATAGTCTAGGTTGGAGGTTATATCTAACTTCCAACCTAGAATTTTATTCACCTAATAAAATTGTCGGAATAGCTTGGAAACCAAATTTAGTAGCTATTTTATTATATTCTTTACCTACAGTTTGTAATTTTCCGAGTCCTTCGCCAGTCTTTTTCATAAGTTCTCCTATCTTATTTGTTCCTTCCATGCAGTTTTCTATAAAACTTTGGACTTTTACGAACTTTGACAATTTTTTATTTGCTTCTTGTACATCTTCAATAGATTGAATATCTGCTAAAGCAGCATCAACTCTGTCAATATCTTTCTGAGCACGGGGTAGTAATTTCATTAAGTCAGAGTCATCTTCTAAATGAAGACTATCAGAGATGTCTTCAATAATCTCCTCATTCCAGTCTCTCAGAAGTGAAGTAAAAGACTGTAATTGGATACTAATAGCCACATCAATATCTTGGGAGCTTTGTTGCTGGTTTGCTTGATGTGAGTCTTGATTTACGGTTTGACTTATAACTGGAGATGCATTTACGTTGATATTATTCACTGTGGTTCCTTGATCCTTTTCAAATTCTCTCTGACGTACTTTTTTACTTTCAATTCCATCTAATAACCTTGAAACGGAGTAATTTATATCTAGTTTATAATCAAATTGATTGTCTGCTTCAATCCCTTGCCAAATTCTCTTCTCCTTTTTAATTAAAGTTGCATACGGTAATAATGATGTCCTTCCTGTACGTTGGCATTTTAGCGGTAGGAATACTTCTAGCCCAATGTTCTCTGCTAAGTAGGACTTATGTATTTCTGTAAACATACTTCTAATTACAGCTAAGAAGCTTCTTTTTTCACCATCGGATACGACTATTTTTATCTCGCGCTCTTCTTTATCTACAGTCACTAAAGCCTGACTATTAAAGCTTGTACACTTAAGCAGGGCTCCATATCTCCAGCAGTGATTTGGTTTTTGTAGAGTGTGACTTTTGACAATGAATCTTGCCATTAATTCTGGTGGCATATATCCTTTATACTTATAGATAAATTCTATTCCATCATTCAGTTTAGGATTACGGTTTAGCTCTATAGGTAATAGATCAGGAATTAAGTATCTAACTTCTGCTTTTGGATTTGCAGGCGGAACTTGATAACACAATTCGAACTGTTCCATGACCTGCATAAGGTAAGAAGATTTCCCTCTATATTTTTTGCATGTAAATGACTTTTCTAAGATAGCTTCAGATTCTTTTTTTGATATTATTCCATGTTGCTTTGATAACTTATCTGAATTTAGAAGGGTATAAATACCTTCGGTAATCCATTTGGGGTTGAGTACCTGTGTTTGAAGTTCTTCTAGCCCTTTAAAGTGGATTACAAGGCCCAAATCATGTAAAAGCGTTAACAGGATATCTTGAACCATTGAGTCATTAATTGCGTATTTACTACATAGATCAATGAAAATTTGATAGCTAATATAGTCTCTTGCTACCTTTAATCTCTCTAGTTCTTTTTTTACTTTTAACCAATTTTGAGCAATAATAAATTGTCGCATACCCAATGTAGATATTTGCTTTATAACATCTAGTTTTAGTTCTTCTATACCTTCTTTTGTTTGACAGCTTACTTTATGGAAAGCATATATATTAGGGTACTTTTCTTTGAGCATCTGTTTAGCTATATTGTCATCGAACTGCTCATCGCATTTGTTCAGCACTACTATAATTGGAGAGCTGTTACTTACAGCCATAACTTGTTTGAGCCAATGTTCTGAATTTTCATCTTTACGGATATCTAAAACAATCAAGTAAACACTTCTTTCTGATAAGAAAAGCTGGTGAGTTGCTCTCATTATTTCTTGTCCGCCAAAGTCCCAGCAATGAATTTTAATTTTTTCATTTTCATCATCATCGGCATTTATAGTCCATGGTTTTATTGATATCCCATCTGTTTTATCTTCACAGGGGTTAAAATCATTATCTATAAAACGTCTAATTAACGATGTTTTTCCTGCAGCACCTTCACCAACTAATATCAGTTTTGCTTCGTTTAATTTACCTTTTTCTCCGTGTAAAGAATCAAAATATGCTTGAGTTATTTCATTGCCTCTAGTCAGAATCTCTTTGGGAGGGAAAGTAATAGGGTTATTATTTAGCTCTAGCACTCTTTCATTTTGACTTCTTTCGAAATGATTTGTTTTTATAGATAAGCCTAAGTTCAGCAAACGCTCTGAAATATTCTCAATTTTGCAGTTTATTGCACTTACAGTCTTTAATCTTTTGAATGCGAGTAGTGGTTCTAGAGTTTTTACACATGTTTCTTGAAGATATATCTCTTCAAGCCCAATATTACTTGTTAGTGCGGATATATTTGATACTTTAGTTTCCCAAAATGCAAAGGACTTCAGCCTCGATAGGTACTTTACTTCGTCTATATTAACTATTTGCGTACCACCTAAATAAAGGTATTGTAACTTTGTTAGGTGCTCAATCCCCTTGATTGAAAGTAAACTAGTTCTAGTTAAATTTAAATGCTCCAAATCTCTAAAAGTAGATAATGTATTTAGATTTTTAATTACGATATCAAAGTTTTGATCTACTATAGTCAAATGCGTCAACGTTGAAAAGTTAGATATACTTTCTATTGGATTAAGAGGGGGGCTGAAAAACGCTATCGAACGAAGGTAAGGTAACTCTATAGTTGTGAGCAAGTCAAATAGCTCTTTATATTGTGATTCAGTGGCTTCTGGTAAAAAGGATAATGCAATAATATTATTTTTTGAATCTACTATACATTGATAGTCGTCTAAATTTTCTACATTTAGTTCTTGCGGGTCTAAAACGATTGGGTTTATATCAAAGCGAGGGAATATTTTATTTATTAGTTTTATCTGATTTATAGAGTTTTCATTCAATAATGTTTGAAGCTTTATTTGCTCAGTCATATTTTAGTCCTTTATATTTCTTCTAAGAATATCAAACATCTTTTCTGACCTACAGCATAATATTGAAAGCTAAGCCTTTGGGATGTTAATAAAATCTTGGACTTTCTAGCTTTTATTAGAGTAAATAAAAGTAATTATATTAATGAAACACTCATTGTTTCAGTATGTTTTTTTTAAGGCTTTTTGTTTAAACACAGCTCTCAGAGTTAGTTCAACTAACGTTGTTTAAAATTTATTTTGAGGTTAACTATGCTAAGTTCTACTGAGATAAAGAATAATCAAGCGAAGCAAACCGCAACACTCGCAAGACTATCGCGTTTTAGTCATATAACCGATAGCAGCATTGGTATTCCGTTTACTAAATTTAAATTTGGTGTAGAGTCGCTGATTGGGCTTTTACCTGTGATAGGTGATTTAGCAGGGCTTATTTTGTCTGGCTATGTACTAATTGAAGCGCAGCGCTTAGGTGTTAGCAAGCGAGTAAAAAGCCGTATTATTATAAATATGTTGATTGATTTTGTTGGCGGGCTCATTCCATTTTTTGGAGATATTTTTGATGCTATATTTAAAGCAAATACGCGTAACACCCGCATACTTAAAAAACATTTAACAGATAAGCTAACCACAAACCCATAAACATTATTAGTTTAAAGTGTGTAATTAGCCCTGTTATTAACTATTTATTTGGCATCAAAAAAGTACTTAGCGAGTATTTCTTTTTGTTGACCAAACTGATCAGACACTCCAATTCCAATCCCAATTATTTCCCCTTGTGCCTGCGGTGGCTCAGCGTGCAGTGCTTTTTTTACTAACGCTAATGCTGGGCTTTGTTCATTCGCGAGTAGTGTTAAATGCGGCTGAAAATTCTGAAATACATTAGGGCTGCCATAACGTTCAAAAGCCACAAGTTTATTAGGGTAATGCTTTACCCAGCTAGGCACTGGTGCTTGATGATCGCGAAGCGGCTCAAGCTTGAGGGTAACCTCATCGGCTAAGCGTTGTAACTGATATGATTTTTCTAAGTTTATAAATGCCCAATTACTTGGTGATACACTAAATCCATTGGCTTTTATCTCAAACGACTGATGCTCTTTTACAATGCGCTCAACCATTTGCTTAATTTCGTTTTGTGCTTCAAGTGGGTAATCCGTTAAATACAAGGTGGCGTGTACGGGTAACCCTTGTTGGTAAAACGTAGTAATTTGGTGCGAGGCCAATTCATTGCTGGTGTTAGCGACTAGCTCAACAATAGGCTTAGAGGGAATAGCAAATACGTTAATACTTATGCTTTTTGCATAACTGCTGGCAGAAGTAGCCAACAGTGTTAAAAAAGTAAAAGAGATAAATAGCCACGACAAAGAGCTGTGTTGTTTAACCATAAGAGTGAGTCAATTCAGGTTTTTGGTTGGTGTATGGTAAGCGTAATTAAGCGTTCAGTAAATAAAGTATGGTAAGGAAGCCTTAATTAATGCATCGCTAATTTTTTACTTTGTAGATAAAAGTACGTACAATTCGCTTCGTTTTTAGTGTGCTTTATACTAATTTTATCTGTGTTTAAAGCATCGGGTTCAAACGAGTATACGAAGTATTTATGCACCAAGTAGCTGATCTAATGTCTATTTTCGAACACACTTTTTACCAAAGCTATAACACGCGTTTGGTAAAAGGTGAGCATGAGCCTATTTACATTCCCGCAAATGATACAACTCCATATCATCAAATTGTGTTTGCCCATGGTTTTTATGCCAGTGCACTACATGAAATAGCTCATTGGTTAGTGGCAGGCTCGCAACGCCGTTTAAGTGAAGATTATGGTTATTGGTATTGCCCTGATGGGCGCGATGCTACACAGCAAGCGGAGTTTGAATCAGTAGAGGTAAAACCTCAAGCAATAGAGTGGGCATTGAGTGTGGCTGCCGGGTTTGATTTTAACGTATCGGTAGATAATTTAAATGGTGAGCAAACTTGTCGATTTGCGTTTCAATCACGTGTTCATGCAAAGTTATTAGAGTTGTTGCAAAACGGGTTTAACCCAAGAACAACCTTACTATTAAAAGCACTGTGTAAATTTTATAACACCACGTGGCCATTACATGCTGCGCAGTTTTCATGGCATTCTCCCGAGGAGTTAAAAGATGCAGTTTAAGTTAGGATTGATTGTAAATCCGGTCGCAGGGCTCGGTGGTAGTGTTGCGCTTAAGGGCAGTGACGGTGAAGACACCGCTGCTAAAGCCATCGCATTAGGTGCAGAGCCTAAGTCAAATAGCCGCACTAAAGCTGCACTTGAAGTGCTTGTACCTCATCAATCAAACATTACTATTTATACTGTTAATGATGAAATGGGGGAGCAAACAGCAAAAGCGTTGGGCTTTAATACGCAAGTGGTTTATCAAAGTAACTCACCCACAACCAGTGACGATACTGAGGCTGCAGCTCGTTTATTACAGCTACAAGGTGTTGATTTAAT
Source organism: Pseudoalteromonas sp. APC 3224 (assembly GCF_030407535.1). Lineage (GTDB taxonomy): Bacteria > Pseudomonadota > Gammaproteobacteria > Enterobacterales > Alteromonadaceae > Pseudoalteromonas. The sequence continues at coordinate 51,167 of NZ_JASDDF010000010.1, forward strand.
CTTATTTGCTGGTGGCGACGGAACGGCGCGCAATATTTGCCATGCTGTAGAAGACTCTGTACCCGTATTGGGCATTCCTGCTGGGTGTAAAATTCATTCCGGCGTGTATGCCATAACGCCAAAAGCCGCAGGCCGTGTAGTTGAAATGCTGGTAAAAGGTGAGCTGGTAACATTAAGCGATGCTGATGTGATGGACATTGATGAAGTGGCTTTTCGCCAAGGAACAGTAAAAGCAAAACGTTATGGTGAAATGCAAGTGCCAAGTGAAGTGCGCTATGTACAAGCGGTTAAAAATGGCGGTAAAGAAACTGACGAGCTGGTGCTAGCAGATATAGCTGCTTATGTCGTTAGTGAAATGGATGCCGATAGCCTCTATGTCATGGGTAGTGGCTCAACGGTCGGCGCAGTGATGGAAGAGATGGGGCTTGATAACACCTTACTCGGTGTTGATCTCGTTGAAGATCAAGCTTTAGTAGGCCAAGACCTAACAGCCCAGCAACTTCTTGAACTTACCAAAGAACGTGAAACAAAGTTAGTGATCACTCTAATTGGCGGCCAAGGGCATATTTTTGGTCGAGGCAATCAACAACTCAGTCCTGCGTTAATTAAAGCGATAGGCCGCGATAATATTATTGTGGTGGCTACAAAAACAAAATTACAGGCTTTAAATGGCCGACCGCTGATTTGTGATACCGGTGATAGCAAGTTAGATGATGAATTAAGCGGTTATATACGTGTAACCAGTGGGTTTAACGACCATATTATGTATGCAGTAGGTCATCAAGATGGGCTGCACCCAGAGGAGAAGTAACACATGAGTTTAGTAAATTACATAGATGCTGCGCAGCAATATTTTGATGATTTAGTGATAAAAGCCACCGATGACGAGTTATTTGCTGGCGGTTATCTACGCGGCCACTTTGATTTGGCCGTAGGTTATGCACAAGTTGAAGAGTTAAATCTAGAAATTGCAGAACTAAACGACACGGTTGAAAAAAGCTTAGTAAAAGCTTATCGCAATGGCGAACTTAATGAAGATGATAAAGCACTCGTAGTAAGAATATGGGATGAAGTAAAAGCACTCGCTTAAGCTTTTTTTATTCATTTATAACTGCGCGGCCACTGAGCCGCGTTTTTTTGTGCCTAAAAAAGAATTTGTTTATTCAGTTAAAATTTACCTCATTCCTTAGATACGCTAAAGTAGCACAGTCTAAATTCTAGGGAACAAGTGAAATGAATAACAATAATGATGCGACAATGCCAACTGGCATAGTTGCGCGATTTTTAAATTTTGTTGAGCGGGTAGGTAATAAGCTTCCTGATCCAGCAATTATCTTTTTGTTTGCCATGTTATTAATCTGGTTTTTGTCTTGGTGGTTTTCAAGCGTCACATTTGATGCAATAGACCCTCGCACTGGCGAAGCGATTATTATTAATAACATGCTTGCCAGCGATTCGTTGGCCACTTTTTTATCTTCTATGGTAAAAACATTCACCGGTTTTGCGCCACTGGGTGTAGTACTGGTTGCTATGCTAGGTGTAGGCGTTGCAGAGCATTCGGGCTTTATTAATACCGGCCTTAAATTAATGCTCAAAGTAACGCCTAGAAAATTACTAACACCCTCAATTATTTTGGTAGCTATTGTGAGCCATACGGCTACCGATGCAGGGTATGTGCTGGTTATTCCACTTGCTGGGGTAATATTTTTTGCCGCCGGTCGTCATCCGCTTGCCGGTATTGCAGCGGCATTTGCCGGGGTAAGTGGTGGCTTTGGCGCTAACTTTATCCCATCTGGGATTGACCCATTACTGCAAAGTTTTACGCAAAGTGCAGCACAAATTATTAATCCAACAATGAGCATTAACCCGCTTAATAACTGGGGCTTTGCTTCAGCATCAAGTTTATTTATTGTGATGCTAGGTTGGTATATCACCGATAAAATTATTGAACCACGTTTAAAAAATTCACCAGTTGATGGCGAAACTCAAGACCTACCAGCATTTGAAGATGCCCGTAGTGACGAAAAGCGCGCCTTTCTTATTGCCAGTTCCGTAATGATTGCAGGTATTGCGTTATTAGCGTATGTATCTGCACCCGCTGATTCAGCGATGCGCAGCAGCGATGGCTCTTTAACAAACTTTAGTTCACCATTAATGCAGTCAATAGTGCCGCTAATCTTCTTACTGTTTTGGATCCCAGGCGCAGTATATGGTTTTACCGTAGGCACCTTTAAAAGCTCTAAAGACATGATAGATGCGATGAGCAAAGCCATGAATGGTATGGCGTATTACATTGTTATGGCATTCTTTTGTTCATTATTTATTGCTGCATTTAGTAAATCAAACCTAGGTGCTTTACTGGCAATTGAAGGGGCTCAAGTATTAAAAGCAATGGAGTTACCGAGCTCTGTAACGGTGGTAGGGATTATTTTCCTAACTGGTTTTGTAAACTTGTTTGTAGGTTCAAGCTCGGCTAAGTGGGCACTATTAGGTCCGGTATTTGTGCCTATGCTAATGCAACTCGGTATTTCGCCAGACTTAACGCAAGCAGCGTACCGTGTGGGAGATTCTAGCTCTAATATTATCACTCCGCTCATGCCCTACTTCCCGCTAGTGGTAGTGTACTGCCAAAAATACGTTAAAGGCACAGGCATAGGTACGCTTATCGCGATGATGCTGCCATATTCAATCGCCTTTATGATTGGCTGGAGTATCTTTTTGCTAGGCTACTGGGCACTCGGTATCCCATTAGGACTTGATGCTAGCTACGTGTATCCAGCAGTCGCGCCTTAACTTAAATCTTGATTCATAAACCTCACTCACTCGAGTGAGGTTTATATAAAAGTGCTGTAATATTCAAAGTAAGTGTAATTTACCTTTCTAAATCTCTCACTATATAGCCAAACAAACTGGCCTCACCAAAAATATAAACATAATCGTTTTTGTTGTTTATTATTGTTGACTTATCGTCGTACCACCTAAAATCATGAGTTTCGTTTGTTTTAGGATCTTTGAAATATAAACGAGTACAATTATCTTCATAATCAGAACCACACTTTTGTACATCAGTTAGGATATATTCCTTATACCAATAGTCGCCTTGCGTGTAGTAAGCCCATAACTTAATGGGCTCAGAGATAAAAATATAGAGTGTTCCATAGATTAAAAAAGGAATTAATGGATACGTGAATATTAATGATAATTTCGTTTTTGTATCTGAGAAACTATATTTAAGATGCTCCCTGTATTTAGTGCAGCGTCTATATTTATTGAATACAAGTATATTTAAATAGATAAATGATGCGCCACAAATAATAGGGAGTGCTATAAAGAAAATAACGTTGTATATTTCATTTGTGATAAATGGTGGATCTGTAAAGTCCATTAAGATAGGAATAATGATGCATAATAAAATAGGGAACATTATTGCTACAAAGAGTAAGTTATCGTAATTTCTTTTCAATTTTTAATTCGTCCATGAATTATAGCCTTTGCTTAGTTTACATAAATTTTATTGTTTTAAAAATCAAAGAAAACATGTTTATACACATTAATTAATCTGAGTTTTGGATAATTAAGCTATCTCAAGCAGCTTTTTTAACGCTAATTGCGTTGAACTTACTTACAATAGGCTAGCTATTGACGCGTAATTTCGCCTTGTTTTTACTGCAATCTCTGGTTAGAGAAAACAAACAAAATATTTTTTGATTCAATATGTTAGTTAAGTACCTAATACTGGCTTGCGGCTTCGAGTTACGAAGATTAAGCTGACCTGATACCTGATACCTGATACCTGATACCTGATACCTGATACCTGATACCTGAATTTCAGACACAAAAAAACCTTGGCACTTTCGTGGCAAGGTTTTTTTACTAAAGAGTCGTTGCTTACTTAGCGGTGAAGCTAACTGGGCGACGTTCTTTACGAGGGCCGCTACGCTTATCAGGGCGTTGGCCATCTTTATTAAAGCTACGCTTCTTGTCACCAGCAGGGCGTTCAGAACGCTCGCCGCGTGGCTCAGAAGGGCCTTGATCTTGTGTTAATGTCATACCCATTGGGCGTTTACAAATAAACACTTTTTGGAAGTGATCAAGTACATCTTTAGGCATGTTTTGCGGTAATTGTACCGTACTGTGACTGTCGTGAAGACGAATGTCACCAATAAACTTGCTTGAAATGTCTGCTTCGTTAGCAATTGCACCAACAATGTTCTTAACCTGAACACCATGCTCACGACCTACTTCGATACGGTACGTATCCATAGGGCCTGCATCACGGCTATTACGCTCGCGAGGTTTACGCTCAGCGCGCTCACCGCCACGTTCGTTACGACGGCCACGGTCACCACGATCATTACGGTCGTTGCGAGGGTTGCGTTCGTTACGCTCACGCGGTTGAATCTTAACTTCTTCAACTTTAATTGGCGATTGTTGCTGTGCTAAACACAGTAATGCACCCGCTAAGTCTTCAGGAGCAAGCTCAAGTTTTTGTGCCATGTTGGCAGCCACTTCGTTAAAGAAAGTAATATCTTTGTTTTCAAGTGCAAGCGTAAGCTTTTCTTGAAGCGCATTAATACGTTTCTCTTCAACAACTTTAGCTGTTGGTAATTCAACTTGTGCGATTTCAGATTTAGTATGACGAATGATATTTTTAAGTAAATAACGCTCGTTATGCTTAACGAAAAGAATCGCTTTACCAGTACGACCAGCACGACCTGTACGGCCGATACGGTGAACGTAGGCTTCAGAATCTTGTGGAATGTCGTAGTTGATAACTAAGCTTAAACGGTCTACATCAAGACCACGTGCCGCTACGTCTGTTGCAATAACAACGTTTAGCATGCCGCTTTTTAAACGATCAACTGTGCGCTCACGCGCTTGCTGGTTCATGTCACCGTTAAGCGGCGCAGCAGAAAAACCTTCGCGCTCTAATAACTCAGCTAGTTGTACTGTATCGTTACGTGTACGTACGAAAACAATAGCACCTTCATATTGTTCTGCTTCTAAGAAACGAACAATGGCTTTGTTTTTATGTACGTGTGCATTCCAAAACACTTGCTCTACTGACGATACAGTTGAGTTGCGTGCAGAAATATGAACCTGTTCAGGATTGTTCATATATTTGCTGCTGATGTTTTGAATTTGCTTAGGCATAGTCGCAGAGAAAAGACATGTTTGCTTTTCACGCGGCGTTTTTTCCATGATGTTTTCAACATCATCGATAAAGCCCATACGTAGCATTTCATCGGCTTCATCAAGTACAAGTGCTTGTAAAGCATCAAACTTGATAGTGCCACGGTTTATGTGATCGATTAAACGACCCGGTGTAGCAACAATAATCTGTGCGCCACGACGAAGTGCGCTCAACTGGATGCTGTAGCTCTGGCCACCATATAGTGCCAGTACTTCAACACCACGAGTGTGTTTTGCATATTGTTCAAATGCCTCAGCTACTTGGATCGCAAGCTCACGGGTTGGTGTGAGTACAAGGATCTGTGGCTGTTTCACAGACGGGTCAATATTATTTAGTAATGGCAGTGCAAATGCTGCTGTTTTACCTGTACCCGTTTGTGCTAGTCCCAGTACGTCCTTTCTTTCTAGCAATAACGGTATACATTGAGCTTGGATTTCAGATGGTGTCTTGTAACCCAACTCTTCAACTGCCTTTAAAATTGCAGGAGAAAGATTTAGAGATTCAAACGTGACTGGTTCTGACATTAATACGCCTCAACGAATTTAAAGAGGCGCGCATTGTATAGGAAATACGAGGCAAATGCTTGTATAAATTACAACTAATTTATATGTGTTTGATGTTGGTCGAAATTTAACCAGTCCAAGTTGTGCGTTAATTAAGCTGGTTAACAATATACCTACAAATTTACTGGTAAAGGCCTAGGTTTTCTTTGGCGTAGGCTTCAAATTCAGTAAAACCACCAATGTGTGTTTGGTCTACAAAAATTTGTGGCACAGTCGGGCATGGCTTGCCTGCAGACTTTTCTAAATCTTCTTTACTGATGCCTTCTTTGATGATGTCGATGTAGCGGTATTTAAAATCATCGCGGTCATTAGCAAGTTGCTCTGCAACATCTTTAGCGCGAACACAAAAAGGGCAGCCTTCACGGCCAAAAATTACTGTTAACATAACGCTCTCCTCAAATTAGTTGACCCTAGTGTAACTAATTTCATTATTTATTACAGTGCAAAAAAACGATTATTGTGTTCGCTTTTTTTAGAGCCTGTAAAAAAAATAAAAAATATTTTATAAAAAATCTTGAAATAAAATTGTCCGCCCATAGATAGTTATTTGAGGACGCCTGATGGGTCTTCATTTAAACAGAACTATTTGAAAATTATATTATTAATTAAATTTTGCCGTTACTTGTTCAAACGAAAAGTGGCAGCAATATATCGCTTAAATATGAGGATATTATTATGCGTACAGTAGATTTATCACCCCTATACCGTTCATTCATTGGTTTCGATCATTTAGCATCATTAATGGATGCCGCTGCACGAACTGACAAGCAGCCAAGTTTTCCTCCATACAACATCGAAGCGCTTGATAAAGACAAATACCGTATCACTATGGCAGTTGCTGGATTTAGTGAAGACGAGTTAAGCCTACAATCTGAAAACAACACGTTAGTTGTATCAGGCACTAAAGCAGGTAAAGATCAAAACGATGAACGCAAATTCATTCATCAAGGCATTGCCGAGCGCAACTTTGAGCGTAAGTTCCAGTTAGGTGACCACGTTAAAGTACTTGGCGCAGACCTAGCCAACGGCTTACTAAGCATCGACCTTGAACGTGAGATCCCAGAAGCGCTGAAGCCACGTAAAATTGAAATTGGCTCAGGCAATATGCTCGAAAGTAAATAGCTAAGCTAGTACACGTATTTTCCCTGTGAAAAGCCGCCATTTGGCGGCTTTTTGCGTTGTTAGTCTTTTAAATCTATTTGCATTTGTTTTAAAGCGTTAATTTTATCTATTGCAACTTGTAGTTGTTCTTGTGAAAGTTTTTTTTGTCGGCCTTTAGCAAGTAAGTCTTCAAGCTTTAATATTTTGGCTTTTGCAGCAACAACAAAACGTTGTTCTAGCTGTCTTTGCTGTTCAAGGTGGAAATCTTGATATGCCTGGTGATTATTTAAATCACCACTGTACTGAGCAATTGGCTGAGTATTTTTTACTATGTTAGGTAAATAGGCCACAGAGGTTATTGTTGGCAAGGGGGGAGGACTAGTGTTACTAATTGTAGCCGTTTTCAATTGCGTGCTTTCCAACTCTTGAGTCATGTCATCAGCTGTCAGCTCAAGGGACGTTGTTTGCTTGACACTTTTAGCTTGGTTAAGGCCATCAATATTCTCTATTGTTGGTTTGCTAGTATAATGAGTGAAAAGTGTGTAAATACCAACACAAGCTAAAGCAATGACAGAAACGAAATTTTTTTTACTCATAAAATTACTCCCGTCTTATTTTGCCACTTGAGCCAGTTATTTTCATACTGTTGTGCCGCTTTTTGTTTTGCGATGGCCTTTGTTGCTTGGTATCGAACGGTTTCGTCTTCTGGCGAAAAGTACTCAAACTGATGCTCATAACTGTGTATCACCACCCATTCACCACTGGGTGTACGTATAATAGCAGAAATGGTGTTTTCTTTAGTTGTGAACGCAAGTTGTACAACCCAACTACTTTTGTTTTTGCGGTTTAATTCATTATTGTATTGAGCATATATATCTTGTTTTCCTGATATTACTAATGCTTGTTCAAGTGATTTGTTATCCGCCAACGTGCGAAAGTCTACAGCATTGGTTCGACTAGCAAATTGAGCTCCGTGGGCTTTTACTTGGCTTAAAAATTTAAACTGCGATTTATTTGCTTGATAAAACGCTTTAATTTCGCTTTTGTTTACTTGTTTCTCTAGCTTTTCAAGAACGGGGCTCTGCATGTGCATCATTGTATTTATGCCTAGCCAGCTTTGAATGGAGGGTCGCAAAATATCTCCTTTAGCTATTTCATACAGATGTTCAATATCAATATTCTGCTTTGCCAAAATCGGTTTGGCTTTTAAAAGCGCTATATTGAATTGCCGTTTTTTTATTAATTCACTTTTGAATAGTTCACTATCTCCTCTATGGAGTTTAAAACGTACCTGCATTGATAGTGTATCGATAAATTCATATAAATTAATAGAGTTATACAAAATAGGGGTTAAATCGATCTGCTGCATTTTTTTAATCAAGCTTTGCACATATTGACCATTTTTAGGGTAGGGCCCTAATGTGTGTTTAAGCCAATGGCTATCATAAGTGTCAAGCTTTACCTGACTTGACTGTGCCTTTATAGCTAATTGCGAATCGAACAGATTTTTTAAGTAACGTTCAACATGGTATTGAGTACTAAAACCAACGGCAGATTGTCGTTTTATTATTGCAGGTGTTTTTAGCGCTGCTTGTTGTAACAAAAACTGATTCTCATACAGACGAGTTCTAACTTCATTGATTGTAATTTCAGGTTTGTGCTTTAAATAAGCACGATGCATAAAGTTAACTTCATCACTACTGTATTGTGTAAATGAGGCCATTACTAGGGAGTGGTAACACGCCCCTAGTAATGTAATCACTAAAATAGCCATTTTTTTCATTAGCGAGCAACCATGGCGTGGTTCAATAAGTGCACCACCATTGCTATTGCATGGGGCACTACTTGCTTAGCTATATTAAGGCGATCAAAATGATCTTTTGAATTGAGTACAATTCCACCTTGAGCATAAGAAAATGAACCACCTTGAGTTAATAATGGGCGAACATCTTGGCTATTTTTATCTAAAGGCGAGAACGTTTGCATTGCTTGAGTAACGAGTGATAAATCGTTGAGCTGCTCTTGATCATAGTAATCTTTTACCCAACTTTCCCAGCTAGAGTGGTTAAGGTCTGATGTGGTCCATGTGTGGTGAGGTTGTAATAAATCAGTCGTATGAAATACAAACCCTAATACTTGAGGATTTCCGCTTTGTAAGTAACTTTGATACCAATATTGCCCTAAATTATCGATAGGTTGAAATGGCATTTCTTCAAAGTCATCGTACATAGAATAGGTTGAGTTGCTATCGATTCTGTAGTGAGATTCTGTTACACCATAACTGTTATATTTTGAAGAGTCGGCATTGAACCAACCTGTTTCCCCCCCTTTACCATCATCAAGGTAGTCACCTTTAAGCCAAGCAGATGCAAGATTATCAATAGTGCCCCAAACGGTGAGCTTCTCATAATTATAACCACCAAAATCGTTTCCATGTTGGTCTGCACCTTGGGTATGATTTTGAAAATGCCAATAGCTTGTATATTTAACTATACTTTGCGCTGCTCCCCATACTGGCGCTTGAACACATGAGCCTGTAATGGCACCACAGAAAAAGGTGTCTTCAAAGTCATCTACATCATAAGCCGCTTGTCCTAGCAGCTCGGCTAATTCAGAGATTGTCAGATTGTTTTGTGCAGCGTACTGACGTAGGGCAGCATATTCGGTGCTGGCTGGGTGTTGCTGCATATAATTTACGGCATCAAGAACAATACGTTTGTGAGTTTCTTGACTAAAAGCTTGAGCTTGGCTTGTACCGAGTAATAAAAGTGTCGCTGCAATTAATTGTTTTTTCATTTTATTCTCATCATTGTTTGGAGTAAGAGGTGCTATTAAAAAATAAGCTCATTACATTGCCATGACAAATAAATTAAACATTTAATTAACAATATTACCTATTTTGATACTTTAATATTAACTATCAAGGATACTGCCACCAATTGAAGGCATTTATATTTACAGCTTTTCAATATTATTTAAATAGTTGCTAGCTTGCTCTAAGGTTGCTTGGCGTAATGATTCATCTTGTTTATCCCAATTACGATAAACCATGCCTATTCGTGGGTTTTTCTCAAGTCGCTCTCGGTGTTTTTGCATAAACTGCCAGTAAAGGCTGTTTAGCGGACACGCGTCTTTGCCCACTTTTTCTTTTACTTTGTATTGGCAGCTTTTACAGTAGTCACTCATTTTATTTATATAGTTGCCGCTAGCCGCATAAGGTTTAGTGGCAATGATGCCATCGTCAGCAAACTGGCTCATCCCTCGGGCGTTAGGCATTTCTACCCACTCAATAGCATCAATATAAACACCTAAATACCATTCATCTACTTCATCGGGACTGATGGCGGTTAATAAACAAAAATTACCTATTACCATTAAGCGCTGAATATGATGGGCATACGCGCTGTCTAAGCTTTGTGTTAATGAGTGGCTTAAGCAATTCATTTTTGTTTTACCATTCCAAAAATAACTCGGCAGTGCACGAGTTGCATTAAGCTGGTTTTTGTTGGCGTAATCGGGCATGTTTTTCCAATACACGCCACGCACATACTCGCGCCAACCCAGTACTTGGCGAATAAAGCCTTCAACCTGAGAAATAGATATTTCATCTTGACGTTGTTGGTACTCTTTAACGACACGGTCGATAACATAGCGAGGGGGTAAAATTTTGGCATTTAACGCAAACGATAATCGGCTGTGATAAAAGGTATCCTTATCAGGGCATTGATCTGTCATCGCATCTTGAAATTGACCAAAGCGAGGCAGTAAATGTGCACAAAAATGATCAAGCGCACTTATTGCTTGCTTACGGGTTGTTGGCCAGCTTAATTGCGTGTCTATCTGTCCAAAGTAATTTATTTTATGTTTATCTAAACGCTCAATAATGGCGTTAACATCATTTTTAAATAATTTGGGTTTGGGGATATCGGCTAAATCACTTTTTGAAAACTTATTACGGTTATTGGCATCAAAGTTCCATTGCCCACCGGCAGGTTTGTCATCTTCCATTAAAATATCAAACTGCTTACGCATTGCCCGATAAAAATGCTCCATAGTGACGTGTTTATCTTTTTTAAAGCGTTTATCTATGTCGTTAAATGCTAATAAAAAATGCTCGCTGTCACAGGCATTCACCGTTAACTCGCTATTAGTCGCGAATTCGTGAAGTTGTGTTTTTAAACGGTACTCATCTGGGTATTGATATTCAATAGAGGTACATTCATGCTGCTTGGCTAAACGCGTTAAAAGAGCGGGTAAGTCATCATCGTCTTTGGTGTCATCTAGCGTGAGATGTAAAACATTGAAGCCAGCATCTTTTAATGCATTAGCGAAGTTTTCCATGGCTTTAAAAAAGGCTGATATTTTTTGTACATGGTGTTTTACATAGTGTGCTTCTTGCATAAGCTCAGCAATAACAAATACTGTGTCGTCGGATTTGTCTTTAAACCACGAATGAGCAGGATTGAGTTGATCACCTAAAATCAATCTTAGTGTGTTGTATTTTTTCATAATTAGCCAAAATTCACTCTTATACGTGATATTTTTAAAAGCGATCTATTTCCTAAAGGTTACTTAATAATAGAGCACCGAATGCAATTTAATACAGCGGTTGATTGTAACGATTCAAATTTTATAGCAAACATAGTGTAGGTAAGGCGATAAACTAGGTTGCTTTTTTTATCAACTTATTAGTTATTATGGTTGCTAATTTAGCGGCACATCCTTATAATAGCGGCCATTGTTTAGTAGGTTATAAAATTTACTAACAGCGATATTAAGTTATTAACTTTTTATCTATTGGCGCGGGATGGAGCAGTCTGGTAGCTCGTCGGGCTCATAACCCGAAGGTCGTTGGTTCAAATCCGGCTCCCGCAACCAATCTTAATAGTAGGTTTAAACTTACTACTTTATATCGCGCATTCTAAGTAATGCGCGTTTTGCGTTTAAGCTAATGAAGTTTAATTTGGTCAGGGTACTGACTCGCAACCAAGCTTGGCCCTAGGCCACACAGTTTTGCGTTTTTTGGTGTGACGCCCCGCTTGGTTCGGGGCGTTGTTGTATCTGCACCGTTTGATTTAATGTTTATCGATTAAATCAAAATTTAAACTCAGTATTTTAGGGCTATAAGCCCTTTTTTTGTTTGTATGGAGGATTTTCGTGACAAAACTTGAACAAGATTTAGTAACCATGTTAACGCCTGCGGTAGAAATGCTAGGCTTTGAATTACATGGTCTTGAGTTTGTACAAGCGGGTCGCCATTCTACCTTAAGAGTATACATTGCTCACGAGGATGGAATTTCAGTTGACAACTGTGCAGATGCCAGTCGTCAAATTAGTGCGATTTTAGACGTCGAAGACCCGATTACAAACGAATATGATTTGGAAGTGTCGTCTCCTGGTGTTGATCGTCCATTATTCAAACAAGATCACTACGAGCAGGCGCAAGGAGAGGAAGTACGCGTGCGTACTAAGCTTCCACAAGACGGTCGCCGTAATTTTAAAGGCGACTTAATAGCAGTTAGCAGCGATATGATCACATTATCTAGCGATGGTGCAGAGCATTTAATCATGCTTAGTAACATTGAACGTGCGAACATAATCGCAAAGTTTTAATTCGAGTGCGAAGGAATAGGGCAAGCGAGGCATTACCCATGGCAAAAGAGATATTATTGGTTGCTGAAGCCGTTTCCAATGAGAAAGCGGTTCCAAAAGAAAAGATTTTTGAAGCTCTAGAGTTCGCATTAGCGACAGCGACAAAGAAAAAGCATGATGGTGAAATTGATGTACGTGTTGCAATTGACCGTAAAACTGGCGATTACGATACATTCCGTCGCTGGCAAATAGCTGAAGTATTAGAAGATGGTTCTTTAGAGAATCCATACAGCGAAATCACGTTAGAAGCTGCTCAAGTTGAAGAACCAGACTTGAAAATGGGCGACTACGTAGAAGAGCAGATTGAATCAATTAAATTTGACCGCATAACAACACAAATGGCTAAGCAAGTAATCGTACAAAAAGTACGTGAAGCAGAGCGTGCCTTAGTGGTTGAAGCGTACAAAGATCAGCAAGGCGAGCTAGTAACGGGTGTTGTTAAAAAAGCAACGCGTGATGCAATCGTACTTGATTTAGGTAATAACGCAGAAGCGGTTATTTACCGTGACGACATGCTGCCACGTGAAAACTTCCGCCCAGGCGATCGTATTCGTGGTCTTCTATATGAAGTTAAACCAGAAGCACGTGGTGCACAGTTATTTGTAACCCGTTCTAAACCAGAAATGCTGATGGAATTATTCCGCATTGAGGTGCCAGAAATTGGCGAAGAGATGATTGAATTACGTGCCGCAGCTCGTGATCCAGGTTCACGCGCTAAAATCGCAGTTAAGTCTAATGATAAGCGTATAGACCCTGTAGGTGCGTGTGTTGGTATGCGTGGCGCACGTGTTCAAGCGGTATCGTCAGAACTTGGCGGTGAGCGTGTTGATATCGTACTTTACGATGACAACCCAGCACAGTTTGTTATTAACGCAATGGCACCAGCAGAAGTGGCTTCAATCGTAATGGATGAAGACACTCACTCAATGGATATTGCTGTTGAAGCTGATAACTTAGCACAAGCTATTGGTCGTAATGGTCAAAACGTACGTTTAGCAAGCCAGTTAACTGGCTGGGAATTAAACGTAATGACCGTTGATGAAATGCGCGCTAAGAACGAAGCTGAGTCAGATAAGTTAATTAACTTATTTACTGAAAACTTAGATATTGATGACGAGTTTGCGTCATTACTTATCAACGAAGGTTTCTCAACACTTGAAGAAGTTGCGTATGTACCTGCTTCTGAGTTTTTAGAAATCGACGGCTTAGATGAAGAAACAGTGGACGTATTACGTTCACGTGCAAAAGATGCATTAACAACGAAAGCCCTTAAAACGGAAGAAAGCTTAGAAGGCGCTGAGCCTGCTGAAGACTTACTTGCGCTTGAAGGCTTAGAGCGTCATTTAGCATTTGTTATGGCAAGTAAGGGTGTAGTAACACTTGAAGACTTAGCTGAGCAAGGCATTGATGAGCTTGTAGATATTACAGAGCTATCTGCAGAGAAAGCGGGCGAGCTAATTATGGCTGCACGTAATATTTGTTGGTTTGCAGACGAGTAATTTATTAACGGAGGTATTAGAGACTATGGCAGAAGTAAATGTTGAAAAACTAGCCGGTGATATAGGTACAACTGTTGATAAATTGCTACAGCAGTTTTCACAAGCCGGTATTACTAAACAAGCAGGCGATAATGTAACAGAAGCTGAAAAAGCAACGTTACTTGATCACCTAAGCAAGCAACATGGCGGTACTGGATCTGAAGGTCCAGCGCGTATGACATTGCAACGTAAGAGCAAAAGCACATTAAGTGTGACTGGCTCTACGGGTAAAGCAAAGGCTGTGCAAGTTGAAGTTCGCAAAACCCGCACTTACGTGAAAAAAAGTGCTGTTGAGCAAGAGCAAGAACAGCAACGTCTAGCCGCTGAAGAAAAAGCGCGTCTTGAAGAGCAGCAAAAAGCTGAACAAGAAGCCGCAGAATTGAAAGCGAAACAAGAGGCAGAACGTAAAGCGAAAGAAGACGCTGATCGTAAAGCCAAAGAAGAAGCTAAACGCAAAGCAGATGCTGAGCGTAAAGCGAAACAACAGCAGATGACCCCTGAGCAAAGTGCTAAGTCTGAGAAAGATCGCATCGAAGCTGAGCGTCTGCAAAAAGAAGCAGAAGAGGCCGCATTGAAGAAAGCTGAAGAAGAAGCGAAACGTCAAGCAGAAGAGGCAAGAAAGCTAGCTGAAGAGAATTCAGCACGCTGGAAGAAAGAAGAAGAAGAACGTAAGAAACGCGAAGAAACCGCGGATCACCACCTTACGACTTCAACTTACGCACGTGAAGCAGAAGATGTAGCAGATGCTCGCGAAGAGCAAGGCTCACGCCGTGCGAAGAAAAAGAAAAAAGCGCCAGCAAAAGATAAATTTGTAGCGTCTAAAGGTAAAAAAGGTAAGCTAAAAGCGCCAGCGTCATTACAGCACGGTTTCCAAAAACCAACGGCTGATGTTAAAAACGAAGTGCGTATTAGTGAAACAATTACAGTTGCTGAGCTTGCGTCACGCATGGCTGTTAAAGGCGCTGAAGTTGTAAAAACAATGATGAAAATGGGTGACATGGTTACGATTAACCAAGTTATTGACCAAGAAACTGCGCAACTTGTTGCAGAAGAAATGGGCCATAAGGTTATCATCGTTAAAGAAAACGAATTAGAGCAAACAGTACTTAACGACCGCCATGAAGATGGTAAGTCTGAGCCTCGTGCTCCAGTAGTAACTGTTATGGGTCACGTTGACCACGGTAAAACGTCAACGCTTGATTACATTCGTTCAGCTAAAGTTGCTTCAGGCGAAGCCGGTGGTATTACGCAGCACATTGGTGCATACCACGTTGAAACTAACGGCAACATGATCACTTTCCTAGATACTCCGGGTCACGCCGCATTTACATCTATGCGTGCTCGTGGTGCAAAAGCGACTGATATCGTAATCCTAGTAGTTGCAGCCGATGATGGTGTAATGCCACAAACTAAAGAAGCGGTACAGCATGCTCGTGCAGCTGGCGTTCCTTTAATCATTGCTGTTAACAAAATGGATAAAGAAGGCGCAGATCCAGACCGTGTTAAAAACGAGCTAGCTCAGCTAGACGTTATCCCAGAAGATTGGGGCGGTGATACGCAATACGTTCACATCTCAGCTAAAACAGGTCTTGGTATTGATGACCTTTTAGAAGCAGTATTAATGCAATCTGAGCTGTTAGAACTAAATGCACCTAGCGAAGGTATGGCTGCAGGTGTTGTTATTGAATCACGTCTTGATAAAGGCCGTGGTCCAGTAGCGTCTATCCTTGTTCAATCAGGTACGCTTAACCAAGGTGACATTGTATTATGTGGTCTTGAGTATGGCCGTGTTCGTGCAATGCGCGATGAAAACGGTAAAGACATTAAATCTGCGGGTCCTTCTATTCCTGTTGAGATTTTAGGTCTTTCTGGTATTCCAGCTGCAGGTGATGAAGCGACAGTTGTTAAAGACGAGCGTAAAGCACGTGAAGTTGCACTTTACCGTCAAGGTAAATTCCGCGATGTTAAATTAGCGCGTCAGCAAAAAGCGAAGCTTGAAAACATGTTTACTAACATGACTGAAGGCGACGTGTCTGAAGTTAACGTGGTACTTAAAGCAGACGTTCAAGGTTCAATTGAAGCAATTTCAGACTCACTAACTAAACTTTCTACTGATGAAGTAAAAGTGAAGATTGTTGGTTCTGGTGTTGGTGGTATCACTGAAACAGATGCAACTCTTGCTGCAGCGTCTAACGCAATCGTAGTTGGCTTTAACGTTCGTGCCGATGCATCAGCGCGTAAAGTGATTGACTCTGAAAACTTAGACCTTCGTTACTACAGCGTAATTTACGCACTTATCGAAGAAGTTAAGCAAGCCATGTCTGGTATGCTTGCTCCTGAGTTTAAACAAGAGATCATTGGTCTTGCTGAAGTACGTGATGTATTTAAGTCTCCAAAAATTGGCGCAATTGCTGGTTGTATGGTTACTGAAGGTACTATCAAACGTAGCGCACCAATTCGTGTACTTCGTGATAACGTGGTTATTTACGAAGGCGAACTTGAGTCATTACGTCGCTTTAAAGATGACGTACAAGACGTTCGTAACGGCATGGAATGTGGTATCGGCGTTAAGAACTACAATGACGTTCGCGTTGGTGACCAAATCGAAGTATTTGAAACAGTTGAAGTACAACGTAGTCTTTAATTGTTGTTAGGTGTTGTTGGACATTCAAGGTCGTACCTCGATAGCCCAACATAACCTATGCTAAGATTTTAAATGGGGGCTCAGCCCCCATTTGTGTATCCATTATTTAGTTAACTTATTATTGTTTTTCAATAAGTTATAATTTTAGGAAAGTGAAATGAGAGAATTTTCTCGCACTGATCGTGTTGCTCAGCAAATTCAAAAAGAAATTGCTGTGATTCTACAACGCGAAATTAAAGATCCGCGCTTAGGCATGGTGACAGTGTCTGCGGTAGAAGTATCGCGCGATTTATCTTATGCCAAAGTTTTTATCACGGTGTTTAACACTGAAGACGAAAATGCAGCAAAACAGAGTGCAAAAGTACTGAACGAAGCAACAGGCTATATCCGTTCGTTACTAGGTAAACGTATTCGCGCACGTATTATGCCAGAGCTTAAATTTGTGGTTGATAACTCATTAATGGAAGGGATGCGCATCTCTAACTTAGTGGACTCTATCATTCGTGAAGATAATGCTAAGCATGTTGATGATGAAACAGATAGCGAAGAAGGCACTAAAGACTAATGGCAAGACGCAGTAAAGGCCGTCCAGTTGATGGTATTTTGTTGTTAAACAAACCAGAAGGCATTTCATCAAACAAGGCATTACAGCAGGCTAAAGGTATTTATTTTGCGCAAAAAGCGGGGCACACAGGTGCGCTTGATCCGCTTGCGACCGGCATGCTGCCAATTTGTTTTGGTGAAGCGACTAAGTTTACCCAGTTTTTACTCGATACAGATAAAACCTATGTTGTTCGAGCTAAGCTAGGTGAACGTACTACCACATCAGACTCTGATGGCGAAGTGGTCGAAACTCGCGATGTGAATGTTACTTCCCAATTGCTAAGCGAAGAGATTGCTAAGTTTTTAGGTGAGTCAGACCAATATCCATCAATGTATTCAGCGCTTAAATATGAAGGTAAACCTTTATATAAATATGCGCGTGAAGGCATAGAAGTTCCTCGCAAATGTCGAAAAATTAACGTATTTAGCTTAACGCTTGATGAGTTTGATGAGCAAGCTAACGAAATACAAATGACCGCACATGTATCTAAAGGTACGTATATTCGTACTATCGTTGATGATTTAGGTGAAAACTTAGGCTGCGGCGCGCATGTGATTATGCTGCATCGTAGTGCTGTAGGGCATTACCCTGCAGATAAAATGGTCACACTTGAGCAGTTAGAAACGTTATTAAATCAAGCGAAAGAACAAGACGTTGCGCCTTCCACTTACCTTGACGAACTATTATTGCCAATGGATACCGCGTTAGTTGATTTACCCGTTGTGGAAATTACTAAAGAGCAGGGAATGGCATTTAGCCATGGTCAAGCTGTGGTGTTGGGTAAAGCCCTGCCTGAAGGTGCAATAAAGGTACTGGCTGACGGAATATTTATTGGTACGGGCGAACGTAATCCTGATGGCCATTTAAAATCAAAGCGCGGCTTGTCTAATCAACAACCAGAGTAAAGTTTAACTTGTAGTTATGCTGATAATTGGTAGAATACGCCCGCTTAATCGTTTTGGCTGAATTAGTGATCGGCTAAAGCACCTATTAAATTTAACTTTTGGAGTTATTATGTCACTAAGCAATCAAGAAAAAATCGATATCATTGCTAAATTCGCACGCGCTGAAGGCGACACTGGTTCACCTGAAGTACAAGTAGCATTACTTACTTTTGATATCAACAAGCTTCAAGGTCACTTTGCTGATCACAAGCATGACTTCCACTCACGTCGTGGTCTGCTTCGTAAAGTAAGCACTCGCCGTAAACTGCTTGATTACCTTAAAGGTAAAGATATCTCGCGTTACACTGCGTTAATCAAAGAGCTTGGCCTACGTCGCTAAGAACTTGATTATCAAAAGGGGAGCTTTTTAGCTCCTTTTTTTGTGTCTAAATTTCCCCATACCCACATCGATTAA
Source organism: Pseudoalteromonas sp. APC 3224 (assembly GCF_030407535.1). Lineage (GTDB taxonomy): Bacteria > Pseudomonadota > Gammaproteobacteria > Enterobacterales > Alteromonadaceae > Pseudoalteromonas. Next base: position 69,822 of record NZ_JASDDF010000010.1, read on the forward strand.
TCCCCTTGAAATATCAGCTAAAAGCCACATTGTAAGTAACAGCAAAGTACATAATTTAGCAATGCGTTTATCTCTGGACTAAGCTCGCAATTTTACCTGACTTTGTTATATACTATGGCGCGTAGATAAAAAGGTTTATTTACGGTTATTTACATCATTGCCAATTGTAGTACTTAATTGATTTCCAACTGAATACAATTATGTACTGTAATTGGTACTTTGATGAAAACTTAATTAATACTAAAAATACATTTAAGGAATATTTTAAGTGCAAGCAATTATAAAAGAATTTCAACTAGGTCAACACACAGTGACGCTAGAAACAGGTGCTATCGCTCGTCAAGCTGACGGCGCAGTACTAGCAAGCATTGGCGACACGTCAGTACTAGTAACGGTTGTTGGTAAGCGTGAAGCTCAACCAGGTCAAGACTTCTTCCCACTAACAGTTAACTACCAAGAGCGTATGTACGCTGCTGGTCGTATCCCAGGTGGTTTCCTTAAGCGTGAAGGTCGTCCTAACGATGGCGAAACACTTATTGCACGTCTTATTGACCGTCCAATTCGTCCACTTTTCCCAAATGGTTTCGTAAACGAAGTACAAGTTATCGCGACTGTTGTTTCTGTAAACCCTGAAATCCAACCTGATATGGTTGCGATGATTGGTACATCAGCAGCACTTGCTATCTCTGGTATCCCGTTCAGCGGTCCAATTGGTGCATCACGTGTTGGTTACATTAACGGTGAATACGTACTTAACCCGACACTAAAAGAGCTTGAAGAGAGCCAACTTGACTTAGTTGTTGCTGGTACTGATAACGCAGTACTTATGGTTGAATCAGAAGCAGACGTACTTGCTGAAGACGTAATGCTAGGCGCGGTTGTATACGGCCATGAGCAATCACAGTCTATCATCAATGCAATTAACGAATTTAAAGCAGAAGCAGGCAAGCCTACTTGGGATTGGACTGCACCTGAGAAAAACGTTGCATTAGAAGAGAAAGTAGCAACTCTTGCTGCTGATAAAGTAGGCGAAGCTTACCGTATTACTGATAAAGTAGCGCGTAAAGAAGCATTAACTGCTGCAAAAGATGCGGTTGTTGAAGCACTAACAAGCGAACTTGCTGAAGGCGAAACGCTTGATAAGCAAGAAGTAGGTAAAGTATTCGGTTCACTTGAGAAGAAAATCGTTCGTGGCCGTATCGCTGCTGGCGAAAAACGTATCGATGGTCGTGAACCAGATATGATCCGTGCTCTAGATGTAATGACGGGCGTACTTCCACGTACTCACGGCTCTGCAATCTTCACACGTGGTGAAACGCAAGCATTAGTAACAGCAACACTTGGTACAGAACGTGATTCACAGTTAATCGACGATTTAACTGGCACGCACAAAAACCACTTTATGCTTAACTATAACTTCCCTCCGTTCTGTGTAGGTGAAACTGGTTTTGTTGGTTCTCCTAAGCGTCGTGAAATCGGCCACGGTAACCTAGCTAAGCGTGGTATCCAAGCTGTAATGCCAACATTGACTGACTTCCCATATTCAATCCGTGTTGTATCTGAAATTACTGAATCAAATGGTTCATCTTCAATGGCATCGGTTTGTGGTACGTCTTTAGCGCTTATGAACGCAGGTGTTCCAATTAAAGCCTCAGTTGCGGGTATCGCAATGGGCTTAGTTAAAGAAGAAGAAAACTTTGTTGTTCTTTCAGATATCTTAGGTGATGAAGATCACTTAGGTGACATGGACTTTAAAGTAGCGGGTACAACTAACGGTATCACTGCACTGCAAATGGATATCAAAATTGAAGGTATTACTCAAGAAATCATGCAAATCGCGCTTAAACAAGCGAAAGCTGCACGTTTACACATTCTAAATGTAATGGACGAAGCGATTTCTGCACCTTCTGAAGAGTTATCTATGTTTGCTCCGCGTATTTACACGATGCAAATCCCACAGAAGAAAATCGCAGAAGTTATCGGTAAAGGTGGCGCAACTATCCGTCAGCTTACTGAAGAAACGGGTACTACGATTGAAATCGGTGATGATGGCACAATCAAGATTGCTGCTACAGACGGTGAAAGTGCAGCAAATGCAATTAGCCGTATTGAGCAATTAACTGCTGAGCTTGAAGTAGGTACTATCTACGAAGGTAAAGTGGTACGTATCGTTGATTTCGGTGCGTTTGTAAACATTCTTCCTGGTAAAGATGGCCTAGTGCATATCTCACAAATCAGCACTGAGCGTGTTAACAACGTTGCTGATCACCTTAGCGAAGGTCAAGAAGTTAAAGTTAAAGTACTAGAAGTAGACCGTCAAGGCCGTGTACGTCTAAGTATTAAAGAAGCAATGGAATCAGCAGCACCTGCAGCTGACGAGTCTAAAGACGCGTAATTGCTAAACTTTCATCCAGATAATTACTGGATAGTATAAAAAGGGGCTGTTTAGCCCCTTTTTTTATGCTTTAATGTTAGCAATTAATTGTGTTCATCATACTTATATCAACCTGCTTGGATATGGGACTTATTTTAACGATAAGAAAATTGCTCTATAACTAGGCAAAATTTTTGATATCTAGTTGTTCTAAATAAAAAATTTTAACAACGTTATAGGGGTATTTAATTCGTTAAATTGTTCAAATATTTATGCCGGTTGGTATTAATAACACATAACAGGAATGAACCTTACAAGACAGCTTATGTCTTATCTATTTGCTACTTACCTCGGTATTAAGGATTTTAATGAGACTTAAACATTTAGCCTTGGCATCTTTTGCTATTTTGTCTTTAAGCGCTTGTCAGGCTACTACTAAACCCGCTGCTATTATTAATGTGCCATTTACTGCACCGCTTGCATCAGATTTTAGAAATGAAATTGCCATTGCACGTTTTTCAGAACTATTAAACAGAGCAGACTTGAGTACAGAGCAACAAGCAAAGCTCTATTATGACCGTGGAGTACTGTTTGATAGCTTAGGTATGACGACTTTATCGCGAATTGATTTTAACCGAGCAGTTAAACTTAAGCCCGATTTGGCTGAAGTGTATAACTTTTTGGGAATTCAACATACCTTGATGCAGCAATACGAAAAAGCGTACGAGTATTTTGATTCAGCCATAGAGTTAGACCAAGAACATGAATATGCGTATTTAAATCGTGGTATTGCCTTGTACTATGGCGATAGAGCGACGCTTGCAAAGGATGACTTTAAAACGTTCTTGGAGCGCTCTCCTAACGATCCTTACCGTGTATTGTGGCTTTATTTAGCTCAAGCGGCACAAGATAAAACTGCGGCACTTGCTGCGTTAAAAGCCAATGCAGCGGCTCTTGATGAGAATGAATGGGCGTACCAACTTATTGCTTTATATGTGGGTGATATGAGCGAACAAGCCTTTTTTTCAGGCATAGCCGATGGTGTAAGTTCACAACAAGAATACGCTCAGCGTTTATGTGAAGCTTATTTTTACTTAGCTAAACAGCACCAAGCCGCAGGTGAGCTCTCAATTGCCACAGATTACTTTAAATTGGCGCTAGCAACGAACGTACATGAATTTATAGAATATAAGTATGCGCGTTTAGAGCTTGAGTTGATGGCCAGTGAAAGCGCTGGCTAATTATTTAAAACTAAGTGCTTTATTACTGTGCGCTAGCGTTATTAGTGGCTCGAGTAATAAACAAAATAGCATTGGCTTTTGGCAAGTATTACATGCCAAGGCCAATGTGATTGACAGTTATTGGCAATTCCCTCGTTACTTTGCAAACCACATATTACAATTACCCACCACAGCCTTAGCAACCTTAGCTCGCAATAAAATAGCGGATGCTCAATATGGCTATGGGTTGTCATTATTAAGCAATAATCAAACTGAAACGGCTAAACTATTTTGGCAAGCAAGTTTGGATAAAATTACACGAGCACAGCAAAAAAAACTCGCCGACTCGTTATTTTCGCAACAGCGTTGGCAGGATTTAGCGCTACTAAAAAATCAAAATAAGCTTCCTAAAGGCGATATCTTTTATCATCTGCAATTACAGCAACAAGCACCCATAGAAACATTGAGTGCATCATTCATGGATAAGTTAGGGTTTTTACTTGCAAACGAGCAAGTTGAGATACAAAAGCAGTGTACATTTAATGTATTAATGTTGAGCGATCACCGTGATGGTTTATACAGGCTCAATCAATTTCGTAACGCGTACTTTCAAAACCCAGAGCCGAGTCTCAATACCTTTTGTTTTTCAAAACCAGTTTATGTGGGTAATGCAATTAGTTGCAATAGTACTGAATCCAAACGTGCGAAGTGCAATTGGCAACAATCATCGCTTAAAAAGCGCCTTCCCACTGGGTTCGATTTTGCCGTTATGATGCCCAAACAAGGTACTGCCAGTGTAAAAAATGGTTTAATGCATATTAATTCACAGGCTAGCTACGCGGTTTTTTTGCATGAATTAATGCACTTTAATGGCTTTGAAGATGAGTACGCTTTACCAGCAAAAAAGCAAGCGTGGTTATGTCAGCTTGATGGGTTTGTTGCTCCTAACTTATTTATTGCAAAAAAATCAGATGCTCCCAAAGGGTGGCACAAAAGCCAAAGTTGCCAACAAGGTGGCACTGCTTATAAGCCCAGTGCACAGTGGTCAATTATGCAATATCAACAGTTAGGGCTATCAGCGCAATACCGTATTTTGTGGCAGACCCATATAGCACTCAATGCTGATCTATTTGCACGATTTTAGTGGTTATAGACTCTGCCGTAAACTGTTTAAAAGCTAAGCTTGTTTTACTTCAGTTCATGAATTTATAGGCATTTTTGTTTGATTATTATCCTGCTAGCGGCGCTTTCTATAGACAAAAACTGCGTTTATCAGTATAACTGTACGTATTAATGTTGTTAAAAAACAGACATAAAACGTATACCCAAGTCACTTTGGTATTTAATAATAACAAGTAGCGAATTGATAAACTTTATGATTCAAAAAGGCCCTTCATTATGACTTTGCTCTGGATACCCCTGTTATCCTTATTAGGCAGTGTTATTTCTGCATGCACCGGCAAACTTTCTCGAAATCAGGCAACGAGCCTAACGGCTATTGCGCCTTTAGCCGCGCTTGCAATTACACTTTATCATGCGCCTGCGGTTCTCGCGGGAGAAACCATTCGTTTTAGCGCACAATGGATACCTGCTTTAGGGCTGGATATTTCCTTACGCTTAGATGGCTTGAGTTTACTGTTTTTATTTATGATTTTAGGAATAGGGCTGCTGGTTATTTTGTATGCCCGTTATTACCTAAGTCAAAATGATTCGCTGCCAAAGCTATTTAGCTACTTAATGTTATTTATGACCGCCATGCTGGGCATTGTTATGTCAAACAATGTGATTCAGTTATGGGTATTTTGGGAGCTAACCAGTATTAGCTCGTTCTTGTTGATCAGTTACTGGTGGCACAAATCAGAGGCGCGCAAGGGGGCGCGCATGGCATTAGCAGTAACCGGCGCAGGTGGTTTAGCCTTGCTGGGTGGTTTAATGTTGTTAGGCGATATTGTTGGAAGTTACGACTTAGATACCATTTTAGCTAGCAAAGCGATTATTCAATCTCACGACTTATATGAATTAGCACTGGTATTAGTTTTACTGGGTGCTTTTACTAAATCTGCACAATTTCCGTTTCATTTTTGGTTACCGCATGCCATGGCTGCACCTACGCCGGTTAGTGCGTATTTACACTCTGCCACTATGGTAAAAGCAGGTATCTTTTTACTTGCGCGTTTTTACCCCGCATTGGCGGGTACCGATACCTGGTTTTTATTAGTCGGTTTGACCGGTTTAACCACATTATTATTTGGCGCTTATATCGCGTTATTCAAACATGATTTAAAAGGCTTGTTAGCCTATTCAACGATTAGTCATTTGGGTTTAATTACATTATTACTAGGCCTAGATACACAGCTTGCGACCGTTGCCGCTATTTTTCATATTATTAACCACGCGACGTTTAAAGCGTCGTTATTTATGGCAACCGGCATTATTGACCATGAAACCGGTACTCGTGATATGCGTAAACTCAATGGCATGTGGCGCTACTTACCTTATACGGCCACCTTGGCGATGGTGGCTGCTGCCGCTATGGCAGGTGTACCGTTGTTAAATGGTTTCTTATCAAAAGAGATGTTCTTTGCTGAGACACTGCATCAGCAGGTACTTGGCTCAATGTCGTGGCTAATCCCGGTGCTGGCAACTGTAGCGGGTGCGTTGTCGGTGGCGTACTCATCACGCTTTATTCATGACGTGTTCTTTAATGGTGAGCCCATTGATTTACCACGTACCCCTCATGAAGCACCGCGTTATATGCGTGTGCCTATAGAAATCTTAGTGGTACTGTGTATTTTAGTGGGTATTTTTCCACACTTTGCCGTTGATGGTATTTTATCGGCCGCTTCACTAGCCGTACTTGGTGAAGCAATGCCTGAGTATAAATTGACTATTTGGCATGGTTTCAACTTACCTCTACTTATGAGTGGTATGGCGGTAATTGGTGGTTTATTTATTTACGTTAATCGTAAGTACTTGTTCCAGTTCCAAGCGTCGTTACCTCCTTTTAACGCTAAAAAAATCTTCGAGCGTTTTTTAGCGGTAGTGGTCAATTGGTGTCAAAACAAAATCCAATCAACAGAAAATGGCTCATTACAACGTTATGTATTTATAATGTTAGGCGTTGTATTACTTGCCTCTGGTTGGCCATTATTTGAAATGAAGCAGCTAGCCGGTAGCGTGCCTAATACACCGGTTGATATTCAAAACGCAATTGGTGCAGGACTACTCATAATAGGTGCAATTGCTACCGTTATTTGGCATCGAATTCGAATGGTGTCGTTATTAATGCTGTCGATTGTGGGGTTAATGGTGTCGGTGGCGTTTACCCGTTTTTCAGCGCCTGACTTGGCCTTAACGCAACTTACTGTAGAAGTAGCCACTATTATACTATTAATGTTGGCACTGTTTTTCTTACCTCAAAGCACGCCAAGAGAGTCAAGCTCATTGCGTATTTTACGTGATGTGGTTATTTCCTCTACCGTGGGGATCATAATTGCTAGTATTTGTTACGCCTTACTGACTCGTCCGCTTGATTCAATTTCTGAGTTCTTTATTGCTAACGCCAAAACAGGCGGTGGTGGCACTAATGTAGTTAACGTTATTTTGGTTGATTTTAGGGGCTTTGATACTTTAGGTGAAATTACTGTACTAGGTATTGCCGCACTGGGCATATTTAAACTGTTATCAAGAATTCCACTTTATATGCCAGCGAGCGATAGTGAAGGGCGTCCATGGTCTAAAGATCGCCATCCTATTTTATTGGCTTGTATTTCTCAAAGCTTACTGCCATTAGCGCTATTAGTGTCTGCTTATATTTTCCTACGCGGTCATAACTTACCTGGAGGAGGCTTTATAGCAGGCCTCGTAACTTCTATTGCCTTTATTTTACAATATATGGCGCATGGTACTGCGTGGATAAATGAACGCTTTGATGTTAACTATCGAAAAATTATTGCATCAGGTATTGCTATTGCCATGTTTACAGGTGTGGGAAGTTGGTTCTTTGACAAGCCATTTTTAACTACCTGGTTTGATTACTTTGATATTCCGTTTGTTGGTAAAACAGAGCTTGCCAGCGCCATTGTATTTGACTTGGGCGTGTACTTAACTGTTGTTGGCGCTACGCTGATGATCCTTGCGAGCTTAGGTAATATGACCGCGAACGCAGAGAAAGAAGAGGTAAATATTTAATGGAACTGTTATACGCATCTTGCGTTGGCGTGTTAGTCACCTGTGGCGTGTTTTTATTGCTAAGAGCACGTACATTCCCAGTGGTACTGGGGCTGACAATGATTTCTTACGCGGTTAATTTGTTTTTATTCTCATCAGGGCGCTTAACAATTAATAAAGCCGTGGTACTAGGGACTGGCGCTGATTACGCTGACCCGCTACCACAAGCCTTAGTGTTAACAGCCATTGTAATTGGCTTTGCGATGACTGCGTTTGTGGTTATTTTATCTATTCGAGGCCGAGCAGATTTAGGCAACGACCATGTTGATGGCACCCTAACTAAAAATAAACGCAAGGAGAGAAAATGATTCAGCATTTAGCATCTTTGCCTATTTTACTGCCAATGCTAGCGGCAATTATTTTGTTGCTCCCACCGTGTGGCAAAAGCTTATTTGCACGCCGATTTATGTCTAGCTTAATGGCTATTTTAACCTTTGCAGTCACAGTATTACTGCTGGTTCAGGTTAAAGATAACGGTATTATTGTTTATGCAATAGGTAACTGGTCTGCACCATTTGGTATTGTACTGGTTGCAGATATGCTCTCGACCTTGTTAGTCACTTTAACCGCCTTTTTGGGGGTTGGCGTGGCTTTATATGGCTGTGCTGGTGATGATGAACAAGGTAGCTTTTTTCACCCTTTAATCCATTTTTTAATATTAGGGGTAAATGGTGCATTTTTAACAGGGGATTTATTTAACGTCTTCGTATTTTTTGAAGTGTTATTAATTGCCTCTTATGCGCTGTTAATGCACGGTGGCGGTAAACCCAAAACGCGCGCGGCTCTGCATTACGTTATTTTAAATTTAGTTGGTTCAAGCGTATTTTTAATTGGTTTAGGTATTTTATACGGTGTATTAGGCACCTTAAATATTGCTGATATGGCCAATAAAGTACCGCAACTAACTGGTGATGATGTTTATTTAGCGAAGGCAGGTGGTTTACTGCTATTGGTGGTGTTTGCACTTAAAAGTGCGTTATTACCATTGCATTTATGGTTACCAAACGCCTACTCAAGTGCCACACCTGTGGTTGCTGCATTATTTGCGATTATGACTAAAGTTGGTGTTTACGCAACCTTACGTGTATACACGGTTATTTTTGGTGAACAAGCTGGCGAACTTGAGCATATGGCGCAGTCTTGGTTATGGGCGCTGGCTATTGCCACCATAGTGATTGGCGCAATAGGGGTGTTAGCCGCACAAGATTTACGTAAGCTTACCGCTAATTTAGTACTGGTTTCTGTAGGGACGTTGGTGGCATTAGTCGCACTACAAAACATAAATGCCACCGCTGCATTGCTTTACTATTTAGTGCATTCAACGTTAGTGACTGCGGCGCTATTTTTACTTGCTGATTTAATTGCAACACAACGAGGTAAAGCTGGTGATCGATTAGTTGGAGGTCGTGCAGTAAAACAACCATTTTTATTAGGGGCGTGTTTTATTATTGCCGGTTTAACCGTTATTGGTATGCCACCTTTTTCGGGCTTTGTTGGCAAAATTTGGATTTTAAAAACGACCTTAAATAGCGAGCAAGCACTGGTATTTTGGCCTGTTTACTTAATTATGAGCTTAGCGCTAATTGTGGCTATATCACGTGCGGGCACTAGTTTGTTTTGGGAACGAAAAGACAAAACAGGTGATGCTAGCGATGTTGCCAATGCCCATCCGCTACAAGTGACCGTGTTAGTTGGTTTATTGGCAAGCTCAATACTACTGGTTATTTTTGGTGACGTGGCAACACAGTACGCCCTCGAGGCGGCAACACAGCTTCACGATATTAGTGGTGGTATTAATGCGGTACTTAAGGGAGGTATGTAATGCGCTTACAAGCTCGTTTTGGTTGGTTACCTACGCCGTTTCGTAGTTTATTTTTATTTATAGTATGGCTCTTGTTAAATAACAGTGTGTCGGTAGGGCATATTATATTAGGGGCGCTACTCGCGTTGCTAATACCGTTATTTAGTATGTCGTTTAGAGACCCGCAACCGCTGATATTAAAGCCGGGGCTAGCACTTAAGCAATTACTAATCGTACTTTACGATATTATAGTGGCTAATTTGCAAGTGGCATTATTAATACTGGGCCCTTCAAAAAATCTGCGTCCAGGCTTTGTTAAAGTGCCTATAGATTTAATGCATGAAATGCCAATTACTATTTTAGCAAGCTGCGTGTCTTTAACGCCGGGTACGGTAAGTGCCGAGGTTTACCCGCTGATTAAATCGCTTAATGAAGACGATGAACCGGTACAGCGTTATTTATTAATTCACGTGTTAGATTTAGATGATGAGCAAGCGCTTATTAAACAAATAAAAGCACGTTACGAAGCTCCCCTAAAGGAGATATTTCAATGTTAGATACAGTATTACTGATTGTTTTTTCAATGGTTGGGTTGTCGTTATTACTTAATCTATGGCGACTTATTATTGGCCCATCAGTACCGGATCGTATTTTAGCGCTCGATACTATGTACATTAACGTGATTGCACTGATTATTTTATATAGCATTAGCATGGGCACGGGGCTGTACTTTGAAGCAGCCTTACTTATTGCCATGCTTGGGTTTATAAGTACGGTAGCAGTATGTAAGTATTTACTTCGTGGCGACATAATTGAGTAAGGTATTAAAATGATAAGTGAATGGATCGTATCAATATTGCTGCTGTTAGGCGGGTTATTTATTTTAATTGGCTCAATTGGCTTAATCAAATTGCCTGATTTTTTCATGCGTTTACATGGGCCAACAAAAGCCACCACTTTAGGTATGGCGAGTATACTTACCGCTGCTATGGTATTTTTTGCTAATTCAGTCAGTGGCTTAAGTGTAAAAGAAATATTAATCACTATATTTCTATTAATCACAGCACCTATTAGTGGCTATATGCTGATTAAAACCGCTATTCATCATAAACTTAAAGCTAAAGAGGGAACGAAAGGGCTCGATAATATCGAAAAAGATTAGCTCTGGGAATAAACGATTAAAAGCCGAATAAACACCTGTTATTCGGCTTTTTCGTTTTTTGGTTGTCCCCATTTACAACACTTGTTGAACATGTGATTATGACGCTAATTCAAATACAAAAAGGATATTAATATGGGTAAGGTAATACTGCTTTCACTTTTAATTTTTTCAACTAACCTTGCAGCGCAAACTGCCAAACAGCAAAAAATTGATGAGCTGGTAGAGGTGATGAACATGGATGCCATGGTTGACTCCATGTATGCGCAAGTTGAGGGTATGATGCAAAATATGTCAGTGCAAATGGGCGTAAAGCCAGATGAGAAAGCAATTTTCGACAAATATTATGCTGATATGACCGAGGTATTAAAAACAAAAATGAGCTGGCAAAAAATGCAGCCGATGATGATTAACCTCTACGATAAACAATTTACTGAACAAGAAATTAGCGACATGTTAGCTTTTTATAAGACAGAGTCAGGGCAGGCTATTTTGAAGAAAATGCCACAAGTAATGCAAGAATCAATGCAAATGTCACAAGCCTTAGTACAAGACGCTATGCCTGAAATTCAAGCAATTGCGGGTGAGCTTGGTGAAGCACTTAAGCAATCTCGAAGCAAAGCAAACTAAGCACTACAGTAGCTCTCAAATTTAGCAGTCACATATTGTGGCTGCTCTTATCTTAACTTTCTTCCACACTCCCAGCCATATACTTAATTAATTGTTGACCTATGTGTTACACATAGGTTTATTATGTTGTCATTACATAGCCAGCCAGAGGTTTAATGATGTACGTAAAGCAATTAGCCAATACTATGGGCGTGACCCAAGACACGGTTCGTCATTACACGCGAATAAAGCTGCTTAATCCTATTCGTGGTGAGCGCAATGGTTATCAAGAGTATACCGCAGCCGATCAGCAACGTTTAAAGTTTATCATTAGTGCGCGTCAACTCGGTTTCTCAATAAAAGATATTCAACAAATTATTGCACAGTCGGACCAAGGGCAGTGCCCTTGTCCGCTCACACGACAATTAATAGCAAAGCGACTAGAGGAAACAGAGCAGCACTTTCAAGAAACACTTAAATTACGCACGCGAATGCAAGCAGCGGTTAAACAGTGGGATAAATCGCCTGATGGGGGTGTAAGTGCAGATATATGTAGCTTAATAGAGACCTTTGTTGATCCAATCTCTGAAGTTAAAAATACTAAGGAAGCGTTATGAGTAATCAACCCACCACGCAAAACTTTATGATTGAAGGCGCAAATTGTGGCAGTTGCGTGGCTAAAATAGAGAAAGCACTGAAAAGTGTAGAGGGTGCGCAGCGTGTTGAAATGAACTTTGCCGATCGAACTGTGCAAGTAGAAGGTTCTGCTAAGGCTGAGCAGCTAATGCACGCTGTCGCTGATATTGGCTATCAAGCTAAACCTATGAATAGTGATTCTCAACAAGACGCCCTAGATGAAAAAGCCGAAGCTGATAACGCGCACTACAAAAAACTTATGCGCAATATGGTATTGGCATTGGGTTTGGGTGCGCCATTAATGCTTTATGGTTTAATTTTTGATATGAGTGTCACCACCCAAACTCAGCGCATTAGCTGGTTTATTGTTGGAGTGATGACGTTAGTCGTAATGATTGTGTCGGGTAAGCAATTTTATACTGGCGCATGGCAGTCATTTAAAAATCATACGGCTAATATGGATACCTTGATTGCGCTTGGTACGGGAACAGCCTGGCTATATTCAATGGTGGTGGTGAGCATGCCAAGTCTATTACCAGAGGTGGCTAGGCACGTTTATTTTGAAGCCTCAGCAATGATCATAGGCTTAATTAGTCTTGGCTTAGCTTTTGAAGTAAAGGCGCGAGGGCGTACCTCTGAGGCTATTAAACGCTTAATTGGTTTACAACCTAAAACGGCACGGGTGATCCGAGATAACCAAGAGCAAGATGTAGCTATAAGCCAAGTTATTAAAGGTGACTTGATTCGTGTCCGCCCTGGAGAGAAAATTTCAGTCGATGGAGATGTTATTGAAGGTAGCAGTACACTAGATGAATCAATGCTCACTGGTGAACCGATGCCGGTTAATAAGGGTGAGGGTGACAAGGTTGTTGCTGGCAGTATTAATAAAAGTGGTACTTTGTTGTTTAAAGCAACCCATATAGGCAGCGAAACCACCTTAGCGAATATTATTAATATGGTTAAACGTGCACAAAACTCTAAACCCTCAATTGGACGCTTAGCTGATGTTATTTCAGGCATATTTGTACCCACAGTGATGATTATTGCGGTGCTAGCAGGCTTAGCATGGCTTAACTTTGGCCCACAGCCGAGTATTGCTTATGCGGTTGTTGCAATAACCACAGTTTTAATTATTGCTTGCCCGTGTGCACTTGGCTTAGCTACACCGATGTCAATTATGGTCGGCATAGGTAAAGCTGCTCAGTCGGGTATACTTATTCGTAACGGTGAAGCGCTACAAACAACAGCTAAAATCACCACCATGATCTTAGATAAAACAGGCACTATAACCGCAGGTAAGCCAACCGTGACCGATGTGGTTACGTTCAACCAAAGCGACAGTACCGAGGTGCTAAAGTTAGCAGCTAGTCTTGAAAGTAGTTCTGAGCATCCATTAGCCGAAGCCATTGTTAATTATGCTAAAAACCAAAATATTACCCTTGAAAAAGTCAGTAATTTTAATGCTATCACTGGGCAAGGTGTCATCGGTACCATTAATGAGCAAAGCCTATTGTTTGGCAATCAGGCACTAATGAAAAGCCACAATATAGATATTGCAGAGGCAATACCGCAAGCGGAGCAGCTTGCTAGCGCTGCTAAAACGCCGATGTACTTTGCTATTGGCAATCAATTACATGCCATTATTGCGGTTGCTGACCCAATAAAAGAAGATTCAGCTGAAGCTATTAAGCGCTTACAAAATAAAGGTATGCAGGTGGTTATGCTGACAGGCGATAACCAAGCGACCGCTAAAGCCGTTGCCAGCAAAGTCGGTATTACAGACTTTATAGCGCAAGTAATGCCAGATGATAAAGCCGGTGAAGTGACTAAGCGCCAATCTCAAGGTGAAATTGTGGGCATGACTGGCGATGGTATAAATGATGCGCCAGCGTTGGCACAAGCCGATGTTGGATTTGCCATTGGCACTGGTACAGATGTAGCTATTGAAAGTGCGGATATAACGCTGATGCGAGGCTCACTTCATGGTCTTGCAGATGCCATTGCAATTAGTGGCGCAACCATAACTAATATTAAACAAAATTTGTTTGGGGCGTTTATTTATAACATTGCGGGTATTCCGATTGCTGCCGGGCTGTTGTATCCGTTTTTTGGTTTACTACTAAACCCAGTCGTAGCTGGCGCGGCAATGGCTTTATCATCGCTTACTGTAGTCACTAATGCAAACCGATTACGTTATTTTAAAGCCAGTAACTCGTAACTTTATTTTATAGGGGATTTAATTGTGTTATTAATTAATTTATTAGGCGTTTTACTTATTGTCGCTATTATTTATTGGTTTTGGTTGTATGAGCCGAAGTAAACAGTCATAGCAATCAAATAGCCATTACTTTGGGTAACGGGGTGTATTAATTATCCAGCGTATATTAAGGTAGCAGCGAACAGGCCTCTGACCCTGAATCGACAAGACGGTTCTCCTTGCGCTGAAACAGTGATTTCCCCCGCTCAAACTCGTGAAACGCCAAGTATAGGTGAAAATGCGGCTATTGAATTACTTTCGTTTGATGCTGGAGAATATGCTTTTCATTGCTAAATACAAATCTTTAAAGGGAAGTTTTTGGTTTTTTAATAAAACTAAACGTATCCCTGATACGTATTCTCAAGCAGAAAACATAAAAGGTGTAGTATGAATAAATTAAACCCTAAAAAACTGCTAAATAGTAAATGGACTGCCATCCCAGCTATTAATAAAGAAAAGCACTTTATTATTGTTGAGGTAGAATTTGATGAAGACGCTAATGTGATTGAATGTATCACTGAAGCGGTGATGTCAAAAAATCAATATCCTATTCAGTGGCGCGATTTAAAAGATGAACAAAGGTGGCGCCAAGGCTGGAAGTGACCGCTTGTACTCATGCCCAAATAAGTGGGTATGAGTGATATCAAATTAGAATCCCGCACGAGATTCATTCCTTACTTTAAGTATTTATTCGCCATACGGCGACAAATCCTTGCTTTTTCTCTCCCCGTTAAAAAAATTAATTTATATTTTTCTACAAATCAATTTAAGTTGTTTATTTTCAATTTGTTACATATTTAAATTAAGCTGTTTAATTTCGCGTTGTTAGTTTGTTCAGTGGCGATTTATTCCTATAGCGGCTCAGTCTTGTTGTTTTGTGTTTAATTAGAGATAGGTGTGTCTTTTTTAGGAGGTTTAACTTTTTGAATTTTAAAGGATATCTTTTTAGTTAAAAGTAGCTGTTGCAAAAGAGCAACAAAATACGAGGTATTTTTAAGTAAAAATCACATTTTTATTTTTAACTTATTGTTTATAAATAAAAAATTAAACATGGCATCGAAGTTGTAATACCTAAGCTGTATTTAGCAAAAAGTGATTAAGCTTAACGCTTAGCCTTACAACCCAATGAAGGAATTACGTTATGACAACATTTAAATCAACACTGGTATTAATGGCACTTGCTTCTTCATCTGTGGCGTTTGCTGCAACAGATTTTGACACACTGGATGTGGATGGTAATGGCGCAATAAGCCAAGCTGAAGCATCAGTAGATGCCTCACTTATGAGTAAGTTTACAGAGCTTGATACGGATAAAAACGGCGAGCTTTCTAAAGCAGAATTTTCTAAGGCTTAAAAGGCCAATGTTCAACGCTATTACATATTCTGAGTTGCCAAAGACAACCTAAATAGGCAAGGGAGCCTATGAAAGAGAATAACTAGGATGTACGGCTGTAGCGTTGAGTTAATTAATTTATACCCAAACATTGCATACTTTGAAGGATTAATATTATGAAAAAATTACAGTCAACTCTTGTACTTATGGCACTTGCTTCTTCATCTGCAGTATTTGCCAGCACAGACTTTGAAACTCTTGATGTAGATGGTAGTGGCGCAATTAGCCAAGCTGAAGCATCGGTTGCGGCCGAACTTATGGAGCAGTTTGCAGAGCTGGACGTAGATGGCAATGGTGAACTTTCTAAAGACGAATTTTCAGCATACTAACTTTATAATTCCCTAAGGATCTTTGAAAAGGATTTCTTACCCACTTTTTTATTAAGCTAAGGATTTATTATGAAAACATTTACTAAAACGCTTGCTTTAATTGCACTTGCTTCGTCTTCTGCCGCTTTTGCTGCGGTTGACTTTGATTCTTTTGATTCTGATGGCGACGGCGTTATTAGCCAGTCTGAAGCACAAGCTAATTCACAATTAGCTAAATTATTTGATGACTTAGATACTGACGGGAATGGTGAATTATCTCAGCAAGAATTTGCTAAAGTTCAGTAACAAACATGCACAATCTTTAACGATACAGATAAAAGCAGCCGAATAATTTCTCGGCTGCTTTTTTATTTACTTATCTTCTAAACGTTTGGCTTTAAAATCAGACTCGCTTGTCCACTTAGGCCAATCGCCATTATTGGCAAGTTGACTGGCTATATCTATAACCAGCTCGATATCTTGTTTTGCACCAGCTAGTGACCATGTATCTGAATAGTCGTCGGCTTCTTTATGGTATTTATGACTGATGTAGTCAGGGTCGGTATCACCTAAGCTCATAAACAGTAAACTTGGCACGCCTTGTTTAGCGAGTGAGAAATGATCTGATCTAAAAAACAATCCATTTTGTGGGCGAGGATCCATTTTTACCACGCGTCCTTGTGCTTTAGCCGCGCTTGCTAAGTAATGCTCCATTTCGGATAAGTTGCTACCGTATTGCAAAATATAATCGGTTTCATCGAGCACGTTCATACCATCGATATTTAATAATCCGACCATTTTTTTGGTGGCAATCATGTTCCCATTGGCAAATTCTTCTGAGCCAATTAGACCTGTTTCTTCGGCAGTAAAGTTAGCAAACAGGATTGAGCGCTTAAACGGCTTTTGTTGATGCATCTTGCTCATAATGCGAGCTATTTCAAGTGTTGCAGCGGTGCCTGAAGCATTATCGACTGCGCCATTATAAATTTTAGGTCCACTGTCGGTTTGTTTAGTACCAAAATGGTCCCAATGGGCACTAATAATAACGTATTCGTCAGGGGTTTCACTGCCTGTAATTTGTGCAACCACATTATGTGATTTAGCGTGTGACACTTCATTTTTAAATGCAAGGTTCGCCTTTAAGTTCAATTCCTTGGCTTGAAATTGCTTACTTAATGCGTGTTGCTTTAATTGTTGATAATTTAAGTTTGCCGATGCGAATACTTGTTCAGCCGCATTAAGTGTTAACCAGCCCATAACTGGCAGTTCAGATGCATTAAGGTTGTTGTCCATCAAGCTATACTTGGTGCCCGTGTTTGAGCTTTCAACCACGCCCCAAGGGTATGCGGCTGGGGCTGTTTCATGAACAATAAATACCGCTTTTGCACCTCGGCGCGCGGCTTCTTCATATTTATAAGTCCAGCGGCCATAGTAGGTCATGGCATTGCCTGTAAATAGTGTATCGTCTTGGGTGGCAAAGCCCGGATCGTTCACCAGCACAATAACGGTTTTATCGGTTACATCAACATTGGCATAGTCGTTCCAGTTATATTCTGGCGCGTTAATTCCATAACCAACAAACACAATATCGCTATTGCGGACATCAATAATCGGCTGTAACTGCTTTGTACGGGCGGTGAAGTCTTTACCTGCAATAAAGCTAAGCTTCCCCATAGTTAATTGCATGTTTTGATCTGCAGTTAGCATGGCCATTTTAACTGGCTGTAAATACTTCCCTTGATACGCGCCAGACAACCCCATTGCTTGGTATTGCTCACTTAAATAACCAACGGTTTTAACTTCACCTAAGGTAAGCGGGCCGCGTCCTTCAAAGTCATCTGATGCTAAGGTTTTAATATGCTGCTTAAGATTGTTTAAACTAACGCCTGAGCTGTTTTCAAGAGATGAAGCTGGAGTTGTAGGCTCAGAGCAACCCGTTAGTGCAATAGCTAAAAAAAGTGCAGTGATTTTTATATAAGACATAACTACTTAAAATAATAATTTTTTTCGACTATAACCCCAAGTAACTGTTAAATGCGAATTTTTATCTCTTTTAACCTTATTTTTATGTCGCTTACCTCTTCACCTATTTACCCGTTCATCGCCTTTAGGTAAGTTAAAACAATAACAAAAAGGATAAAGTAATGAAGCAATTTAATCGTCGAGACTTTTTAAAAGCAGCCAGTGTCGCCGCAGCTGCCGGTGTAGTGAGTGGTTGTGCATCAAGTGGAAGTGCTAATGCAAGCGCACCAAAACAGCAAGGGCGCAGTGTTATTGGTTTAGTCGCGCCCAAAATGGATGTGGTTAGAGTGGGCTTTATTGGTGTGGGTCAGCGCGGTTATGGACATGTAAAGCGCATGAGCCATATTGAAGGTGCGCAAATAGTCGCTATTTGTGACACGCATACTGAGGTGCTAGAGCGAGCTGCCAATTATTTAGTTGATAAAGGGGTAGCTAAGCCGGCGTTATATACTGGCAGTGAGCGGGCCTATCAACAAATGCTTGAACGACAAGACATAGATATAGTCATTATTTCTACTCCTTGGGCATGGCATGCACCTATGGCTATCGATACTATGAACAGCGCAAAACATGCTTTTGTTGAAGTGCCCCTGGCACTGACTGTTGACGAAATGTGGCAGATTGTAGACACCGCCGAACGTACTCAAAAGAATTGCATGATGATGGAAAATGTGAATTACGGTCGCGACGAGTTAATGGTATTAAACATGGTGCGCCAAGGTGTATTTGGGGAGCTGTTACATGGCGAAGCGGCCTATATTCATGAGCTTCGTTGGCAAATGAAAGAGCTAGATCACAAAACAGGCTCATGGCGAACGCAATGGCATGCAAAACGTGATGGTAATTTATACCCCACTCATGGATTAGGCCCTGTATCGCAATATATGAATATAAATCGTGGCGATAGGTTTGATTTTTTAACTTCAATGAGCTCACCTTCGCTGGGTAGAAGCGCCTATGCACAACGTGAATTTGCAGCGGATCATTCCCGTAATCAGCTTAATTATATTGCCGGTGATATGAACACGACACTGATTAAAACTCTCAAGGGGCGCAGTATTATGGTACAGCACGATACAACAACCCCTCGGCCATACTCTCGACATAATTTAATCCAAGGGACGAATGGGGTGTTTGCCGGTTTCCCTAATCGTATTGCGCTTGAAAATGGCGGATCAACAAGCTTTCATGAGTGGGATTATGATATGAGCGCATGGTATGAGCAGTACGACCATCCCCTATGGATTAAAATGGGTGAAGAAGCACAGCGCAATGGCGGCCACGGGGGTATGGACTTTTTAATGTTTTGGCGGATGATTTATTGCCTAAGAAATGGCGAACCGCTGGATCAGGACGTTTACGATGGCGCAGCGTGGTCGGTTATTTCACCGTTATCAGCCCAGTCTGTGAGTGAGCGTAGCCGCTCAATCGATATTCCCGATTTTACTCGCGGTGCATGGCAAACAGCACAGCCTTTAGGCATTGTAGGCTAAGGTTTATAGCAGGCATAAAAAAAGAGCGCATGCGCTCTTTTTTTATTTAACAGTTTATTACAATAGGGATCAGCTACTTCTTACATCTACTTTTAATTTAAGCTTTTGTCCTGGCTGTAAGTATTTTTGTCCGGCAAGGTTATTCCATTTAATAATATCGCTCACTGTTAAATTAAACTTAGACGCTATACGCGCTAAAGAATCGCCTCGGCGCACTTTGTAGGTAATAGTACGATTAGTATTACTCGTCGACTTTTTAGGCTGGCTAGCTGACTTATAAACTACCAATTTTTGATTTAAACGCAGTACTGCATTTTTTTTCAGCTTATTCCACTTAGCTAATTCACTCATAGTTACATCGTATTCGCGGCTAATATCCCATAGGGTATCGCCACTTTTTACCGTATGAGAAAGTTTAGTGCGTAAACTTTTATTAGCGGCCGCACGTACTTGCTGAGGCAAATGTTCACTGTTAATTTTACCATCAGTGAGTGGTACTAAAATTTGTTGACCCACACGAATTACGTTTGAGTTAAGCTTATTTAATGACTTAATCGCGCTGATACTAGTGGTAAATTTATCTGCAATCACCGACAAGCTATCGCCACGTTTGACCTTATATTGCTGCCAACGAAGACGGTTTTTAATCGCTGTAGCGGTAAGCTTTTCAGTGAATTGTTCTACTTTATCGGTAGGAAGTAATAAAAAGTGTGGGCCATCAGGATCGGTTGCCCAGCGGTTAAATCCTGGATTTAATCGATATAGTTCGGTAAGGGTCATATCGGCCATATCCGCAGCCAGTGCTAAATCTATTTGTGACTCAATATTAACCACTTCGACTACTTGTGCGTTAATTATTGGCTTCCACGACACTTTAAACTCATCTGCACGTTTTAGTAAATCAGCTAAAGCTAATAATTTAGGCACGTAGGCGGTGGTTTCACGAGGTAAATCTAGTGACCAAAAGTCGGTAGGTAAATGCTTTTTACGATTCTTTTTTATCGCACGCAACAAGCGGCCTTCACCTGAGTTATAGGCGGCAATTGCGTTCAGCCAATCACCTTCAAGGGTTTTGTGTAAGTATGAGAGATAATCAAGTGCAGCGCGAGTAGACTGCACAATATCGCGACGACCGTCATACCACCAGTTTTGTTTTAAATCGAAACGCTCGCCGGTTGCGGGCATAAACTGCCAAATACCCGATGCAGTACGGTGCGAATAGCCATAAGGGTCGAACGCACTTTCTACAATGGGTAAAAGTGCAATTTCGATGGGCATTTCACGCTTTTCAATTTCTTCAACAATAAAATGTAAATACGGCTCAGCACGTTTAGAAATGCGATCTAGGTATGCCTGATGACGTGCATAATAATTACGCTCAGCGACCACTGGGCGATTTTGTGGAATATCAATAGATAATTGGTAACGAATACGCTCCCAAACATCGTCAAACACAGGGGCTTCTTCTTCAATATCATTTACTTGTTGATATTGCGCATTAATCATTAATGCAGTGCTAATATCATTTGGGCTGGCGCCTTCAAGTTGGTTTTGAACTTGATTTTGTGAATCTGTGTCTAATGTTGTCAATGTTTGACAACCGCTTAGCGTCATCGCTAAAACCAATAAAAGAGGAGATTTATTCATAAATACCAATACATAGGGTAAAAAACTCGGCGAATACTACTCATTATGAGCCAACATTGCCACTTGTCATCGTTAAAAATCCAAACAAATATAATTAGAAAGTGTTAACTTATTGTTATTTAAAATGAACAGTTAATTATTTTTGTTACTGGCTTAAAAATTATCTTTGAACATCCTCAGACTAGCAAAGTTTTCCCAAGGTTCATTGTTTTTTGTAACTAAACAATACTCTTTTGGTAATGACTTTGTAATATCGGGCAAATTACTACGCATAAAAGGGTTAACTTTAAGCTCTTGGCCTATGGTGCTTGGCAAGCTTATTTCATCATTTTTTCGCAATTCATCTACTTTCTGGCTGTAAGCGAGTAATTCGGGGTTTCGTGGCTCAACCGCTTTTGCAAAGGCCAAGTTTGCCTGGGTGTATTCGTGGGTGCAATACACTTTGCAATCACTTGGCAATGCTCGCAACTTATTAAATGAATGCCACATTTGCTCTGGGCTGCCTTCAAATAAGCGCCCACAACCACCACTAAATAAGGTGTCGCCAGTAAAGGCCAGTGCATCATTAATATAACAAATATGGTCTAGGGTGTGCCCAGGGGTGGCTATAATTTCAAATGGAATGTTTAAAACGCTAATTGTGTCACCTTCATTTAAAGGCATTGTTATTCCCTCAAATGGGCTATTACTAGGGCCATAAACTGCAATGTTTGGGTACTGCTTTACTAATTGAGCTACGCCATCGGTATGATCATAATGATGATGGGTAATTAAAATACCGCCAAGGGTTAAGTTATGCTGTGCTAAATGCTCTAAAACTGGTGCTGATTGCCCAGGATCAACCACCCACGCTTGGTTATTCTGTTCGGTGGTTAAGCACCAAATGTAGTTATCAGAAAAGGCTTTAATTGCTTTGACTTGCACCATGTATCGTTGCTCTATAAAGTGGTATTTAATTAATATTATAACGAGCTTATATAATGAAACCAGCCCTTAGTTTTCAAGAAGGTCCCAAACCGTTGTCCTGGCAGCAGTTTCCGCATGGTGATTATTTACGTTGTGATATAGAACGCAAATTGTCGCCGTGGTTACCGCGTATGTTTGGCTATCATATGCTTAAATTAGGTAATTTAAGTGCTGAGCTAGATACAAGCAAAAGCTCCATTAAGCATCAAGTATGCGTTGCAGAGCCTGGCCCATACACGGGGGTGGTTGGCGATATAGACGAACTGCCTTTTTATGAGCACTCTATAGATGCTTGCATTATGAGCCATTGTTTAGAATATCACTCAGATCCACATCATATTTTACGTGAGGCTCATCGAACCCTTATTCCAGGCGGTTATATCGCCATTACGGGTTTTAATCCGTTTAGCTTTTGTGGGTTAGCGCAGTTGCTGCCGTTTAGCCGTCAAAAATTACCGTGGACAGGCCGATTTTTCACACCAGCACGGGTTAAAGATTGGCTAAATTTACTTGGATTTGAAATTGTGGCCGATGAGCGCTTTATTTATTCGTCGTTGGCACGCGGTAATCGCTTATCGCGGTTCGCATTTTGGCGCAGCTTTACCAAGCAATATTTAAAACCTATGGGGAGTGTGTATATGCTGGTGGCACGAAAGCGTGTTGCGCCACTTACGCCAATAAAACCTAAGTGGCATGCTCGCCCACAATTTGCTCCAATAAAAGGGGTAGGGCTTAGGCAAACCTCAAAACAGCATTATCAACAAAATAAAAAATAGCATGATGTAGAGGGTTACGGTTGGTAACCTTCATCATCGAGTAAATTGTTGCTGCTGGCTGCATCACGAGCAAGGTCGTCAACAATTTCGTTATATTTGTGGCCACTGTGGCCTTTTACCCATTTCCAGGTAACGTCGTGCTCGGCACAGGCTTTGTCGAGACGTTTCCATAAATCGACATTTTTAACCGGTTTTTTAGCAGAGGTTTGCCAACCGCGTTTTTTCCAATTGGTGATCCAAGACTCAATACCCTGCTTAACATATTGGCTATCGGTAGTCAGGGTTACAGGGCAGGCACGATTAAGAGATTCTAGCGCCACAATAGCTGCCAGCATTTCCATACGGTTGTTGGTTGTAAGCTTATAACCTTGGCTTAATTTTTTTTCATGGGCTTCATAAATCATAAAAATACCATAACCACCGGGGCCTGGATTACCTAAACACGAACCATCGGTGTAAATCTCTACGGTTTTTTGCACTGTTTTACCTTGATATTATGTACAATAAAGTGATTATAGAAAGATACCAGAGTCAGGCTTAATTCGATATGGCACGCAGACAAATAGTTTTAGATACAGAAACCACCGGCATCGACCCTAAACAAGGGCATCGTATCATTGAGATCGGCTGTGTGGAGCTTATGAATCGCCGGTTAACCGGCAATAATTTTCACGTTTACATTAATCCGCAGCGCAGCATTGAAGAAGAAGCAATCGATGTTCATGGTATTACTAATGAATTTTTACGCGACAAACCGCTTTATCGTGACATTGCCCAAGAGTTTTTTGACTATATTAAAGGGGCTGAGTTAGTTATTCATAATGCGCCGTTCGATATTGGCCATATGGATAATGAATTTGCGTTATTAAACCAAGGCTATCAAAACACCCATAGTTTTTGTGGCGTGCTTGATACCCTTAAAATGGCGCGTGACTTGCATCCAGGACAAAAGAACAACCTTGATGCACTTTGTCGCCGCTATGATGTTGATAACACTAAGCGTACATTACACGGCGCCTTACTGGATTCTGAAATTTTAGCCGATGTTTACCTGGCAATGACCGGTGGACAAGTAAAGCTAAACCTAAATCAAAACAAAGATGACTCAAGTGAAGATCAAAAAGGCGGTATTAGACGCCTAAGTAGCGACAGGGCGCCTTTGGTAGTTATAGCAGCTAGCGATGCAGAGCAAAGCGCACATCAAACGCGTTTAGACATTGTACAAAAGGAGGGCGGCCATTGTTTATGGCGCGCTGAATAGGGCATTATTATGAAAACGCTATTAATAGTTTCACTGCTTTTAATTGCCGTGTGTTTCCCCCCCGATGCACACAGCGTAAAGCAAGTTGAAGAGTTAAAAGGCAGCGGTAAACAAAATGAAATCCCGTTACTGGATAACCGTTTTCGTGTTGATGACAAAATTGATGAAATAAAATTAATATTTTTTAGACGCCCTGGATCGCCTGCCGTAATTTTAGTAAGACCCGATGGTACTAAATACTTTGCAACCAATGCGGTGAGAAACACTAGTCTTGATTGGTACGACGAATTAAATTATGACTTAGTGGTTATTCGCAATCCCATGCCTGGGCCGTGGCAAGTTATTGGCCAAATAATGCCAGAAAGCCGCATTGTTGTTATTGGTGAGCTATCGCTAAAAGTAGACCCACTGCCTAAAATTCTGTTTCAGGGTGAAACTGTAAAGGTAACTGGTGAGATTTTAAATGATGGCGAGCCGATTCGCGCCAACCTATTTAAAGATGCGGTATCGCTTAATGTAAGCTTTGTGAGCACCAATAATGAAAACTTTGAAAACTTTGGTGCAGGCATACAACAAGTAACTGAATTCAAAGATGATGGCTACGGGTTCGATGAAAGCGCTAAAGATGGTGTGTTTACCGGTGAGTTTACCTTAAATTTCACACCTGGCGAGTGGCGCCCTGAGCTTTATATTACCACTGATGTATTAGAGAGGCGGGTGGTTCAAGATCCTATTGTTGTCCATGAGCCGCCTTTCAGCTTTACCTCCGTTGAAGCAACCGAAAAGGGGGATGATCACCGCATTACCATCAATATTGATGATGAGCTTTTAAAACCTGATACGGTGATCATGCAAGGTAAAATTTATTACCCCAATGGCGAAGAGCAGGTATTTTACTTAGATAGCAACAGCACCACAGCAAGAGAGCTGGCTTTACAAGATTATGGTTGGGGACGCTACAATATTGAAATCTCTGTTTTTGGCTCAACAATCAATGACCGAGAGTTTATGGCTACATTGCCAACCTATTTATTTGAAATAGAAAGACCGATTGAAGTGATTCCAGAAATTCCAGTTGCCAGTGTTAGCGAACCAGAAATTATTCCTGTGCCAGTTGTAAAACCAAAAGTAATGGCCACGGGATTAATGGTTAGTTTAATTGTTGGTGGAAATTTGGCCATTTTATTTATAGGTTGGTTATGTATTCGTGTTTTTGTGCAGAACAAACCATTAAAACTTAAATTGAATTTAGCTTTTTTAAATAAAAAGAAAGCTGTTGAGTCAAAAAAAGCTGAACAGCAAAAATCAGATGAACCAGAAAATAGCTCAAAAAATGATAAATCAGGTGGAATTTTAAACCTTTCGATGTCAGATGACTAAAAAACCTGTAAAAAAACAAAAAAGCCCTTGACGAAGCAGGGGCTGATTCGTATTATTCACGCCGCTGTCAGGGGAGACTCAGACAGAAACGAAAATGCGGAGTGGTAGTTCAGTTGGTTAGAATACCGGCCTGTCACGCCGGGGGTCGCGGGTTCGAGTCCCGTCCACTCCGCCAATTTTCGACAATTTGTAAGTATGCGCTGGAGTGGTAGTTCAGTTGGTTAGAATACCGGCCTGTCACGCCGGGGGTCGCGGGTTCGAGTCCCGTCCACTCCGCCAACA
>NZ_JASDDF010000010.1:95729-136345 GCF_030407535.1 Pseudoalteromonas sp. APC 3224
GGTGGAGTGGTAGTTCAGTTGGTTAGAATACCGGCCTGTCACGCCGGGGGTCGCGGGTTCGAGTCCCGTCCACTCCGCCACTTGTTATTTCCTAAATAACAAGTTAAAAAATACTTCCCTAATTAATAACAGCTAATATATTTTCTATCAGCTATCAGCTATCAGCTATCAGCTATCAGTCACAATTAACAAGTCAGCCTTGATAGGCTTGAGTTAAAAAACACCTAGTTTAATTTTTAGTTTAGTTCAAAGCTTTACGTGTTATCAAAATTCAAATTATCTTTTAAAACAGTTCTTATTGTCCTTAGGCTAAGTCATAACGCCGCAGATGTAAAAAGCTTATCTTTATAGTGAACTATTAGGGTGAATCGCTGTTGATGATACAAACGGTTTCAGAGCTTCTGATGCTGTTTCAACTTGCTATAAAAGGTTTGTCGCTATTAGAAAATGACGCTACTTTATCGTTATTGTTTTTTAAAGCTGTTGGGGTGGGTTTTGTTTATTATAAAAGTTTATTTATAATATAAAGCTGATCTAAAAAGGATATTTTATGATTGAAGTGATTGGCTTAAATAAGCAGTTTGCCGCCAACGTTGTATACCATGATTACAATAAGGTGTTTAGCAGCCAAAAAGTGTGTATTGATGCACCTAACGGCCAAGGCAAAACCACGTTACTTATGATGCTAGCGGGGCTTGAAAAGCCGCAAAGTGGCACATTTTTATTTGCAGGGGAAACACTTAAAGAACTAGATAAACAGGTCGCTATTGCTACTGATCGTATTGCTTTACCAGATTTTTTAACTGCCAATCAAATTATACATTTATCTGTTAGTACACTCGGTTGCCCATGGCCTAATGCAATGGTTAGTGGTTTTAATTTTGGCGAATTTCTTAATACGCGTTTTGATGCATTATCCTCAGGCAATCAAAAAAAGTGCCAGTTAATTTTAGCATTAATGCGCAAGGCACCTTATCTATTACTTGATGAGCCGAGCGCAGCCCTTGATCAGGCAAGCATCCAATATCTTCTTTCCTTACTTGACACTTACTTAGCAGATAAACTAAACGGGCAAATTATTATTACTTGTCACGAACCTACTGTGTTTGTTGAACATGGCTTTGAGCGCATATCGTTATGAATATTGCACCAAGTAAACACCCATTAGCTCAATATAGAGTGTTTATGGGTTACCGGTATTTAGCTTATAACCAAGAGCTTAAGCAATTATTATTACAACTGAAAAGTTTTGGGTTGTTATTTTTAGTGGTGTTAGGCTCATCGATGTTGGGTTTGATATTGCTACTTTTTTTAGGTCTCGGAAAAATTATAGACAGTAGCGCAGCACCACAATACGGTGCACAAATGGCCTTATTTTATTTGTTATTACAAAGTGTGATGCTCAGCGCAATGAAGTCAGCAATTAAAAATAGTCAGCAGCGGCTATTCCAGCAAACTATTGCGCGATCAGTGTGGTTATATTTAGTTGATATTAAATTATTAACGCTAAGCAATGCTTGGTTAATAGCCAGTGTATTAATTGCGCTAGATTTAACGCTATCACAATGGGTTAAAGTACCGCACTTTGTTGTATTTATGTTGTTGCAATTTAGCTTGGGCGTTTTGTGCATATACAAACCCAGCGCACTGATATATGGCTTTATATTTAGCACGATATTAGTGTGTGTTCCTATTTATATGCAACCGCTCACCTATCATATAGGCTTTGCTTTACTGTTTACGCTGAGTCTTTTTGTTCCCGTGGTTAATGTTAACGGGCGAGTTGCAGTAAGTTCAATATTTGGTTTTTGGTTTTGTTATTTACTAAACCATAGCTGGGTACTTGTTTGGCGCGTGTCGCTACTTTTATGTATATTTATGGCATCAGCGGCACTAATAAACGAACGTGCTGATTTGGTACCTATACTCGTAGTGTTGACCATGGCTTTTATTGTGCTCTTTAGTAGCTCTTTGCAATTTGATTGCGGTAAAGTTCACGAGCAGTATCGATTGTTTTTTAAAACATGCCAGCGAGAACGTGCCTTTTATATTAGCCAGTTTTTACCTAGCCTATTACTGTTTTTAGTAGCAACGATAAGTTATAGCGTTATTTTTGGTCACATTCATATTGCATTATTTTTTATTGGTAATATGTGGTGTGTAATACAGGTTTACTTTGCGCAAAAAAAACCAGCGCATTATGCGCTGGTTTGGCTAATTTTAGCAGGGTTAATGCTAGCTTTACTAAATTAGTTAAGCAGCATCTGCCTTCTTAGCTTTAGCTTTGCTATTACGAGCTGCTTTGCCAGCAAGTAAATCTGCAGGGTCAAAGTCATCAACATTAATCACGTCTAGACGATCTTTTTCTACTGCAGCGAGCTTATCGGCTTCTGCTTGGCTTAAAATACCCGCTTCTAAACCCATTTGCGCCACTTTATCAAGCTGGAAGAATGGCAGCTTTACGCCTTTCTCTTTACATACACGCTCAAACAATGGCTCTACTTCTAGAACGTCTTTAAGCGTTTGCTCTTGACGGCCTACAAGGTTAAGCGGTTCGTTTGTAAGGTATACATAGCTTGCTAAACGATTACGTGTTTCGCTAGGAACTTGTAACAACTGCGCTAGTTTGTGCTCAAGTTTGTCGGTAGGTTTACGAACCGGACGACCAAACGGGAATAACAATACTTTTAAAACACCACGTAGTGGGGCCGACGGCATGTTATTGATTAAATCAGCAAGTGCACGTTGGCAGTGGTAAAGGTGATCCTGACAGCTCCATTGAACCAATGCAAAATCTTCTTTTTTACGGCCTTCGTCGTTGTAACGTTTTAGCGTTGCAGATACTAAGTAAAGGTAACTTAATAAGTCGCCTAAACGTGCTGAAATACGCTCTTTACGTTTAAGAGAACCACCAAATACCGCCATGCTAATGTCTGACATAAGTGCAAGTGATGCACTAAAGCGAGACGCAATACGGTAAAACTCTGCAGTTTCGTCTTTGTATGGCACGCTAGTAAAGCGAGCGCCAGTAAGTGCAAGCCACTTAGTACGTACTAGGTTAGACATGGTAAAGCCAATGTGACCCATTAGCGCTTTATCAAATACGTTAAGCGCTTCTTCGCGGTCTTCAATTTCACACGCACCTAGCTCGGTAAGTACAAATGGATGACAACGAATTGCACCTTGACCATAAATAATCATATTACGGGTCAAGATGTTTGCACCTTCAACGGTAATGGCAATAGGTGCACCTTGATAGCCACGACCCAAATAGTTATTTGGCCCAAGCATGATCCCTTTACCGCCTAGCACGTCCATTGCATGAATGGTTGAATCGCGCATTTGCTCGGTAAGGTGGTACTTAATAATCGCCGACACAACTGATGGCTTCTCGCCTAAATCAACTGCGCCAGTAGACATGCTTACTGCAGCGTCTGAGCTGTAAGCATAACCAGCAAGCTTCGCCATTGATTCTTCAACCCCTTCCATTTTACCAATAGGTAAGCGGAATTGACGACGAATACGGCTATAAGCACCGGTTGCTACTGCAATCATTTTTATGCCACCGGCTGAATTTGACGGCAACGTAATAGCACGACCAACCGATAAACATTCAACTAGCATACGCCAGCCTTGACCAGCCATTTCTGGGCCGCCAATAATGTAATCAAGTGGGACGAAAATATCTTTACCGCGAGTAGGGCCGTTTTGGAACGGCACATTAAGCGGGAAGTGACGACGACCAATTTCTACCCCAGGGGTATCTGTTGGGATAAGTGCACAGGTAATACCTGGCTCTTTAACGTCGCTTAATAATCCATCAGGATCTTGTAACTTAAATGCTAGACCAAGTACCGTAGCTACAGGCGCAAGTGTTATGTAACGTTTGTTCCATGTAAGGCTTACACCAACTACTTCTTCGCCATTCCATTGCCCTTTACACACTACACCGTAGTCTGGAATTGAGCTTGCATCAGAACCAGCCTCTGGCGAGGTAAGTGCAAAACATGGAATTTCTTGACCGCTTGCTAAACGCGGTAAGTAATGATTTTTTTGGTCTTCAGTACCATAGTGCTGTAATAGCTCACCTGGGCCTAACGAGTTAGGTACACCAACAATTGACGAAAGCAATGTTGATTTACTGGTTAGTTTTTGCAGTACACACGATTGTGCAAATGCAGAGAATTCTAAGCCGCCGTATTCCTTTTTAATGATCATGGCAAAGAACTTGTTATCTTTTAGATATTGCCATACATCCTGAGGTAGATCGGTAAGCTCATGCGTAGCTTCCCAATCGTCCAGCATGCTACAAACTACTTCAACAGGGCCGTCGATAAATGCCTGCTCTTCAATAGTAAGTTTTGGAACCGGGTATTGGTGAAGCTTTTTCCAATCTGGATTACCACAAAATAAATCCGCTTCCCACCACGTAGTACCTGCATCGATTGCTGACTTTTCAGTATCAGACATGCTCGGCGTTACTTTTTTAAAGATAGTGAAAATAGGCTTGATAATGTATTGCTGGCGAATACCAGTAACAGAAAGGGGTACTGCGATGATTAAAAAGATCACCCAGCTAATTAAACCAAAAGCACCGGCAAAGGTACCAATTAATAATGTTGCGGCAGAAACACCAAGTGCTGTGTTCCAACTCGCTCTGTGGTAAAGCGCAATGCTGAGCAGTGCGATTAAACCGAGTGTAAATATGAGTGTCATTGCTAATTCCTTAGTAGAGGTCAGACCACCTCGTTTAGAGTAGCGCTAGTAACGCTAAGTTTCAAGTACATTACTTAGATTAAAGTGTAGTTATCGGTACGATTATTACAATGCGTTGTATGTTATACGAACAGTTTGGCTGTAATCGTTTATTTTGGCTTATCATAAAAAAATATAAGCATTAAAAAAATCAATTAATCTAGTAGTAATATAAGTTTAATTAAGTAAATATACTTATGATGATCAGTGTACGCTTATTAAAAATAGAACGATATTCTATGTTTAGCTTTTTAAAGGTTTATTTATTTTATGTGTGAATTACTTGGCATGTCAGCCAATGTGCCAACGGATATTTGTTTTAGTTTTTCAGGGTTGTTGGAGCGTGGTGGAAACACGGGACCGCACAAAGACGGCTGGGGCATTACTTTTTATGAAGGTAAAGGCTGCAGAACCTTTAAAGATCCAGAGCCCAGTTACCAGTCAGAAATAGCAAAGCTGGTAAAAGCGTACCCAATTAAAAGTGTATCGGTTATTAGTCATATTCGCCAAGGGAATCGTGGTCGGGTGTGTCTTGAAAACACTCATCCGTTTACCCGAGAGTTGTGGGGGCGCGAAATAACCTATGCACACAATGGGCAGCTTTCAAATTATCACGATTTAAAACCAGAGTATTATCGCCCTGTGGGAAACACCGACAGTGAACTCGCTTTTTGTTGGTTACTTGACAAAATTCGCGAAAAATACCCAAAGCGCCCAAGTAATATGGCGTCGGTTTTTAGATATGCCGCCAAGCTTTCACATACACTGCGTGAAAAGGGCGTATTTAATATGTTATTGACCGATGGTGTATTTGTTTTAGCGTATTGTACTAATAACTTACATTATATAACGCGCCGTGCGCCATTTGGTAAAGCTACATTGATTGATGCTGACATGGTGATCGACTTTCAACAAGAAACCACACCAAACGATGTAGTAACGGTTATAGCAACAAGGCCATTAACTAATGATGAGCGCTGGCAAAAAATGCAGCCAGGAGAGTTTGCGTTATTTAAAATGGGTGAATTAATGTAGCTTGGGTAGCTAGAGTGAAACGAAACCCGACTCAAAGTTTCAAATTGATAAAGTGTATAAGTGTTAAAAATGAAAAACCCAAGTTATGTTTGTCACACTTGGGCCTTTCATTTGCACCTTGTAAGCAATTTACTCTGGTGTTATTTCGTTTTTCACTTCTGCAGGTAAAGCAGGTGGGTTGATCACGGTAAACGATTTCATTTGCACTTCAAACTGCTCCACACCTTTTTCACCCTTCCACATGCGCACTAGCATGTAATCCATTTCTGGGGCAAACCAGGCTAAAGCTTGGCGTTTATCGTTATCGTATAAGCGTTTAACTTTCACTGCTTCTACATTACCTATAGGCAGAGAAATCATTTCGGTTTCTACCACTTCAAAGTCGTAGTCACGGCAATTACCTTTTTTATCAACCAACGGAAACGAGAAGTTGGTTTTGCCTTTTTTAAGACCTTCACGAACTTGTACTTGATAAGAAATACCATCTTGGAAGTTATCATGCCATTGGCATTTTAACGGGTAATCGCTGGTGTTACTGGTAACCGTTTTGGTTTGACGGTCAAAGTTAATTTCATACTTTTTGTCAGGCCCAGTGCCTGTGCGGATCATAGCGTACTGAATTGGCTCTACGTTATCATTTATAAAGCTAAAGGTTGATGATTCTTGACGTGAGTCAGAGAAAATCATCCATTCAATATCACTGTGGTAAGTGACTTGGTAGTTATTATTATCGAGTTTTTTTAGTTCACGCTCGGCTTTGCCGTGATTAGTGCCTTTGCGCAAAATGTCATAACTAGCTTGATACTGGGTTAACTCGCCTGCAATCAGGCTGGTAGGAAGTAATAAAGTGCCCGCACATAGTAGCCAAGCACTTAATTTTTTATTTTGGGTAGTGCGCGCCGTGTGCAGGAAGTTGTTTTTCGTCAAGAACTGCATAATCTGCTTCCATCGTAAGTCGTTGTTCACTGAACCACTTGACCACCAAAGGATAAATTATGTGCTCTTGCGCATGCACACGTTTAGCGAGCGTGTCTGCTGTATCGTTTGCTAATACAGGCACTTTAGCTTGAAGAATAACCGGTCCGCCATCTAATTCTTCAGTTACAAAGTGAACACTAACGCCGTGAACGTCGTCTTTTGCATCAATTGCTCTTTGGTGGGTATTCAGCCCCTGGTACTTAGGCAACAAAGATGGATGAATGTTCAACATTTTTCCAACATATTTTTGCACTAAGCTAGGAGTTAGAATACGCATAAACCCAGCTAATACAACTAGATTTGGTTCAAAAGAGTCAATTATATGCATTAACTGGGCATCGTAAGCTTCGCGTGAGTCAAACTCTTTATGACTCAGTACTTGCGTAGCAATGCCTACACTTTTTGCACGCTCTAACCCATATGCGTCTGCTTTATTACTAATAACAGCCGCAATATGAGCGTTTATCTCGCCGCTTTCACAGGCATCAATAATGGCTTGTAAATTTGAGCCACTGCCTGAGATCAAAACTACTAGACGAGTGGGTGCCATTACGCATCACCACCTACAATTTCAACTTGCTCTTCGCCAGCAACCGCATCTTGAATCTCACCAAGGTGCCATGCGTTTTCGCCAAGATCTTTTAAAATGTTTAAACTGTTATCAAGTTGATCAGCAGGTACTACTAACACCATACCTACGCCACAGTTAAATGTGCGGTACATTTCGTGAGTGGTAATATTGCCATTTTCTTGCAACCAACTAAATACAGTAGGCCACTGCCAGCTATCACCTTTAACAACCGCTTTAGCAGATTCAGGTAATACACGAGGGATATTTTCCCAAAAACCGCCACCAGTAATATGCGAAAGCGCATGCACATCTACTTGCTTAAACAACTCAAGTAATGGCTTAACGTAAATGCGTGTTGGTTCTAAAAGGTGCTCACCTAAGGTTTTGCCATCAATCACTTGGTTAGTATCAGCGTTAGAGACTTCTAATACTTTACGAATTAGTGAGAAACCGTTTGAGTGAGGGCCGCTAGAAGCAAGCGCAATTAGCTGATCGCCTGCAGCTACTTTAGTGCCATCAATAATTTTTGATTTTTCTACCACACCGGTACAAAAGCCTGCCATGTCGTAGTCTTCACCATCATACATACCTGGCATTTCAGCTGTTTCGCCACCAATTAGGGCACAACCTGAAATTTCACAACCTTTACCAATACCGGTTACTACGTCGGCTGCTGTGTCTACATCTAGTTTACCCGTTGCATAGTAATCTAGAAAAAACAGGGGTTCAGCGCCTTGTACTATTAAATCATTTACACACATCGCAACTAAGTCGATACCTACGGTATCGTGCTTTTTAAGGTCAATTGCTAAACGTAACTTGGTGCCAACACCATCAGTGCCTGCTACAAGTACAGGTTGCTTATAACCTTCAGGAATTTCGCAAAGTGCGCCAAAACCACCAATTCCGCCCATCACTTCAGGACGACGAGTTTTTTTAACTACGCCTTTAATACGCTCAACAAGTGCATTACCAGCGTCGATATCTACGCCCGCGTCTTTATAGCTTAGAGACTGTTTTTGTTCGCTCACAGGTTTTCCTCAAAATAGTTGTTTTGATGCTTACTTAGAAACGCGCGTATTTTACAACAATTGCAAGGGCGCGGCTAGTTGAAATCTGGATTTGATTTTAAAGACAAGGACACTTGTCCGCTAGTTGCTGTATTAGTAAACAAAAAAAGCGCCCAATGGCGCTTTTTAACATGGAAATAAAAATTAATACTACAAATTAGGCTTTAGCTGTAAGTATCGCTCTAAGTGGTGCAGGGTAGCCTTCAATGGTTTTACTGGTGTCAGCGGGGTCTAAAAAGTCAACTAAAGATTCGTTTTCCATCCAGTCAGTTTTACGCTGCTCGTCGAGCGTTGTAATAGCACAATCTTTAATTTGCACATCTTTAAAGCCAACACGTTCCATCCACAATTTTAATGCCGCAGTGCTTGGAATAAACCATACATTACGCATTTTTGCGTAGCGGTCGGTCGGTACTAAAACGGTGTTTTCATCGCCTTCAATAACTAAAGTTTCAAGTACTAGCTCACCACCAGGGCGAAGCTGTGCCTTTAATTGCGCTAAAAAGTCGATAGGTGAGCGACGGTGATAAAGTACTCCCATCGAAAATACCGTATCAAATGCTTTAAGCTCTGGCAGGGCTTCTACACCTAATGGTAATAAATGCACGTTTTCATCAGGGTTGAAGTGTTTAATTGCCTGAAACTGGCACAAAAATAAGTCAGATGGGTCAATACCCACCACAAACTGTGCACCTTCACCGCGCATACGCCATAAGTGATATCCCGAGCCACAACCAATATCTAATACAGTACGGCCTTTTAATGGCTCAATATGCGGTAGGAGTCGATCCCATTTCCAGTCACTGCGCCATTCTGTATTAATGTCGATACCGTGCACATTAAATGGACCTTTTCGCCAAGGCATCATTCGTTTTAATAAATGCGTGGTTTGCTTTTTTTCGCCTTCAGTCATTTCGCCAGGCGCGCCTATTGCTACTTTGCTGACAATATCAACTTGGTTTGTTGATACCTCAGGTAAGTTTTTTAGTACTTTTTGCCATTGAGGCAAATCGCCATGGCTAGCCTCTTGTTGCCAATGCTTTAATTGCGCAGGCAAGGTTTCTAGCCAGTGGCTAAGTGGGCTTTGTGCAATAGCAGCGTAAAATTGGTTAAACCATGCAGACATGTGTCACTCTCTAAATTATTTAATTGCTACCATTGAGCAAAAATTAAAACATTGATACCACACTTGCGTTTGGCTAAAACCAATGTCGCTTAAACGTTGTGTATGTGTGCTAAGTGTATCGGGGCGCATAACGTTTTCAATGGCAGTACGCTTTTGGCTTATTTCCAGCTCAGAGTAGCCATTATGACGTTTAAAGTCGTGGTGCAAGTCAATCAGTAAGTTATCACATTGCTCATTTTCGGCTTTAATTTTTTCACTTAATAGCAAAACGCCACCAGGTTTTAAATTAGCGTATATTTTTTCAAGTACCGCTTTGCGCTGCACTGGTGGAATAAACTGCAGGGTGAAATTCATCGCCACTACCGATGCATTTTGAATATCAAGCTCGTTAATATCACCCAAGGTAACCGTTACAGGAACGTCTGATCTAAACCCTTGTAAATGGACCTTACAACGCTCCACCATGGCTTGTGAGTTATCTACAGCAATAATGTGGCAGCTATCAGTTTGAATATTACGGCGCATACTTAGGGTAACCGCCCCTAACGAGCAGCCTAGGTCATACAAATTTGAATTTGGCTGAGCATACTCACCGGCTAATTTCCCCATAGTACTGACTATGGTGGCGTAACCGGGTACCGAGCGTTGGATCATGTCGGGAAATACTTCAACCACATTTTGATCAAAACTAAAGTCTTTTACTTGTTGCTCAGAGGCATAAATACTGTCTTTTATACTCACGAAGGCAGTCTCTTTGAAAATAATAGTGCTATTTTAACATTTTATACTGGATAGTCAGTGATAAATTCAGTAGCTTGACTAGAATTATGAAGAATAAGTATAAAAGAGATTATTAAATGAGCAAAAGTAAAGTTATTAGCACCGACGATATATTAGCAACATTATGCCACTCAGTAACGGGTGTACTTTCATCAGCCAGCGGCAACGAGATCAGCTATTCAGCCATGGTACAAAAAATTACTCGTACTTGTATGCGACCAGACATAGGCTGTTTTGTTTTATTTGATGGGGGCTTTACCGGTTTAGTCGTTACCAACTTTACGGCGCAAGCTGCGATGGAAATTTACGGCGACTATATGCGTAATATGGGCATGCCAGAAGAGGAGATCGCGCATAGTCACTTATCTGATGACGTTTCAAACGTGATGGGTGAGTTGATGAACCAAATAGTGGGCGACTTCACGTCAAAAGTGCGTGAACAGCTACATACCTCTATTACCCAAAATCAGCCAAAAATGATGGCTATTAACAAGCAAGTGCAAATATCGGTTGATACCACTATGGATCGTCCGCAAGCACGCCGTGTAACGTTTACCACTCGCAACCAAAATATCTTCTATTTAGAGTTGGCGATGGATAAAACAGAGTTTATTAAACTTCACGATTTTGACATTGTAGAAGCCATAGACCCAGACGACATTATCGCAAACGAAGCCAAGCAAAAAGCGGATAAGGAAAAAGCAAAACAGCCAAAGCAAGATGATAGCGACGACGACTTTATGGCCGAATTAGGGCTTTAACGTTTTTACGTAGGTTGGGTTGAGTGAAACGAAACCCAACGAGCTTTTGAGCTGTCAGCTTGTAGCTATTAGTAAATTATAAAAACGCGGTTTAGCATCGCGTTTTTTATTTTTGAGTGCTTTAGTTATGATTCAATACGTAATTATATTTTGGCTGATCGCTCAATTATAGGGATTCTCCCCCCTCGCAATAGCTACACAAAAAATCCGTAAATCCAACTCTAGCTGATGGTACTCTGGCTCCATATGGCAACACAGGGCGTAAAAGCTTTTATTATGATCTTTTTCTTTAAAATGCGCGAGTTCGTGCACCACCAATGCTTTTAATAACGGCTCTGGCGCGCGCAGTAAATCGCTGTTGATAGCTAAATCATGCTTGCGGGTTTTACCTTGCATACGGTACGTGTGGGTACCGAGCGCATTGGTAACCATATCACCTTGTTTTTTAAACGCAGCGCGTCCAAATGGCGGGGCGTTTTTTAAATACTGCTTTTTAAGCTCAGTGGCGTAGCTATACAGTAACTTATCACTGGTAATACGATGCGCCTGCGGGTACTTTTTAAGTAAATACTCACTTACCTTTCCTGCTTTTATTAGTCCTAATACTTGCTCAACGATATTGGCAGGGTAGCCGGTAAAGTAACGTGCGTATTCACTCATTATTGTCTCTGTATTTTGAATTTATTTTTAAAAAAGTGCTTGCTGGTGGGCTTCTTTTTCGCCACTAAATGGATTGAGTACGTTGTGATTATACCCCAAATCTTGACAAAATTGGCGAGCTAGTAAAGGCGCTTCACGGTTATCAGCGGTATGAAAAAACACATAGGGGCTTTTGCCCTCATTGAGCCACTGGCTTACTTTGCTAAGCCAAGGCTGATAAAAGGTCTTATAATCGTTTTCTAAATCAGCAATAACAAAGCGCGCCATAGGCTGCGAGCCCGTTGCAATAGCGTGCACTGGTAAATGCGGCTTTTTCTGTTGTGCGTCTATTAGCGCTTCGGTGGTTGGCTTTACCGCAAAGAGCGCCCGAGTATCCATAGCAATGCGATTTATATTGTGTGCCATTAAAAGCTGATTAAGTGCGATTTCGGCCTCACCTTTTTTGAAAAAATCAGGGTGGCGTACCTCAACCCCATAGTTTAGCTCTTTAGGAAGTAAATCTATAAAAGCGGCAAGCTTCGCTAAATGTTGTGGCGCAAACGCTTTAGGTAATTGCAGCATTATTTGCCCTGTTTTTTCAAATAGCGGGGCGAATAAATTAAGCCAATTAGTTAGCTCATGTTGCACGTTAGTAAGTTGGAGTTCGTGACTAAAGCGCCGATGAAATTTAAAGGTAAATTTAAACTCATCGGGTACACTCGCAGCCCAGCGTAATACAGTGTCAGGCGAGGGGTCGGCGTAAAAGCTAGTATTACCCTCTACTGAATTAAAATGCTGCGCATATTCGCTAAGCATATCGGCATTTTTACACTGGCGTGAAAATAAGTTTCCTTTCCATGCGTTGCTCGACCACTGCGGGCATCCAATATATAGCATACAAACAAAAGCCTTGTTATAAAGTGCCGGTAGTGTAACAAATAACAAAACAGTGCGCTGTAAATTCAACCTAGAAAGGTAAACACGCCCTAGCATCTTCAACCGACTTGGGTATAATGCAGGGCTTAATTTGATTATTTTGAATTGCTAGCGGTTTTATTTTCATTTTGGTGTTTATAAAAACTTTTAAAACAACGGTGTT
The DNA here is from genome assembly GCF_030407535.1 of Pseudoalteromonas sp. APC 3224. Classification (GTDB taxonomy): domain Bacteria; phylum Pseudomonadota; class Gammaproteobacteria; order Enterobacterales; family Alteromonadaceae; genus Pseudoalteromonas. Next base: position 108,544 of record NZ_JASDDF010000010.1, read on the forward strand.
TAACCGCTATATGCCTTTTATCTGACAGGAAAACTATGCGCTCTATATACTGCGGACAGCTAAATAAAACTCACGTAGATCAGGAAGTTGAACTATGTGGCTGGATCAACAAACGACGTGACCTTGGCGGACTTATCTTTGTCGATTTACGTGATAGAGAAGGTTTAGTACAAGTTGTATTCGATCCGGAAGTTGAAGGATTAATGGAAACAGCTAACAAACTTCGTCAAGAATTTTGTGTTCAGTTAAAAGGGATTGTACGCGCTCGCCCAGATAGCCAAGTAAACAAAGATATGGCAACCGGCGAAGTAGAAATTTTAGGCACGGGTTTAACTATTATTAACCGCTCTGAGCCTATGCCACTTGATTTTAACCAAGTGAACTCAGAAGAGCGTCGTTTAAAATACCGTTACTTAGATTTACGTCGTTTAGAAATGAGCGACCGCATTAAATTACGTGCTAAAGCAAGCAGCTTTGTACGTCGCTTTTTAGATGAAAATGGCTTTTTAGATATCGAAACGCCAGTGCTAACTAAAGCAACGCCTGAAGGTGCTCGCGATTACTTAGTACCGAGTCGTGTTCATAAAGGTAGCTTTTACGCATTACCACAGTCACCACAGTTATTTAAGCAATTGTTGATGATGTCGGGTTTTGACCGTTACTACCAAATTGTTAAATGTTTCCGTGATGAAGACTTACGTGCTGACCGTCAACCTGAGTTTACTCAAATAGATTTAGAAACCTCGTTCATGAGCTCTGATCAAGTACGTGGTATGACAGAAAAGATGATCCGCGAAATGTGGCAGTCATTACTAAATGTTGATTTAGGTGACTTCCCAATTATGCCTTACTCTGAGGCAATGAGCCTATATGGTTCTGATAAGCCAGACTTACGTAACCCAATGAAGCTTATTGATGTAGCCGATTTAGTAAAAGACGTAGAATTTAAAGTATTCTCAGGCCCAGCAAACGATGAAAAAGGCCGTGTTGCAGTATTAACTGTACCAGGTGGTGCATCTCTTTCTCGTAAGCAACTAGATGATTACACTAAGTTTATTGGTATTTACGGTGCTAAAGGCTTAGCATGGATGAAAGTAAATGACCGTGATGCAGGCGTTGAGGGCGTGCAATCGCCAATCGCTAAATTCTTAAATGAAGACGTGATCACGCAGTTACTTGAACGTACTAATGCACAAACAGGCGATATCATTTTATTTGGTGCGGATAAACGCAACACCGTAAATGAAGCCATGGGTGCACTTCGTTTAAAAATTGGTATTGATTTAGAAATTACTAATTTAGATCGCTGGGCACCACTTTGGGTTGTTGACTTCCCAATGTTTGAAGAAGATGACGAAGGCACATTACACGCCGTTCACCATCCATTTACTGCTCCAAAAGATATTAGTGCCAGTGAGCTTGAAGCAAACCCAGCAGCGGCTATTTCAGATGCTTACGATATGGTATTAAACGGCTATGAAGTGGGCGGTGGCTCGGTACGTATTCACAATGCAGATATGCAAGAAGCAGCATTTAGAATTTTAGGTATTGAAGCGCAAGAGCAGCAAGATAAATTTGGCTTCTTACTTGATGCACTTAAATACGGCACACCGCCGCATGCAGGTTTAGCGTTCGGTTTAGACCGTTTAGTTATGCTGCTATGTGGTACTGATAACATTCGTGACGTTATTGCTTTCCCTAAAACAACACAGGCATCGTGCTTATTAACCGATGCGCCTAGCAAAGCAAACAGCGATTCGCTGACAGAGCTTGCTATTAGTGTAGTTGAGAAAGAATTACCAAGCGCAGAATGAAATCCTAGTGTTTAGTTAGATCAAAACCCCTTAGGCTAAATACCTAAGGGGTTTTTTGTTTGGCATAACCCAATTTAGGTGCTTTATATTTATGAGTGAGCTATTTAAAGATAGTCATTATTTCAGTGAGCCATTTTTAAACTTTACAGCAAATGCAAAGCGCTTTAGCGATATTGAGTTTGAACAATGTCAGTTTATTGAGTGCGATTTTAGTCACAGCCAGTTTAATGCCTGTCGGTTTATAGAGTGTGAGTTTATTAACTGTAATTTGACTGAGCTTAATTGGAATTACAGCTTACTAGAAGGGGTGAGCTTTGCAAATTGTAAACTCAATAGCATAATGTGGGGACAAGTAAATTGGCCACAATTAGCGCTAACATCACCGGTGAGTTTTAAACAGTGTGAGCTGAGCCATAGTTCGTTTTTTGAATTACAGTTAAAAGCGTTAACAATGACGAACTGTTTTGCCAAAGATGTTGATTTTAGGCACGCTAACTTAACTCAAAGCAACTTCTCGGATACTGACTTTAGAGACAGCCTGTTTCATCAAACTAATTTGAGAAAAGCAAACTTTGTTGGCGCAACGCAATTTAATATTGATATAACAAGCAATGATGTGAGTAATGCAAAGTTTGAACGGCTTGAAGCGTTAAATTTATTAGCTGGACTTGATATCGAGCTGGTTGATTAGCCGCAAGAGTTTACGGCTAATGCGTATATTTACTATTAGCAAGCAGGGCCATTTTTGTTGCGCGCGCTAGCAAGTGCACGGGCTATGCTCAGTAGCTCAGGCGAAATATCATCAGCGCCATCTTTAATCAGTTTGGTTACATCACCAGATGAATATAAGCTATCACGCGGCGATTTAATTCCCAGCTCTCTCACAAAGTCTTTGGTTTTACCTGTACTGCCGGTTTCAATGAACTTAAAAATAATCCGTTCGTTGTTACTTTTCGGCTCGGCTTGTAACACTTTAATTTCTTCTTGGTAGGCTTCAATTCTGCTTTGGAGAATGTCGATGCGTTGTTCAATGCTGCTATATGATTTCATGAATGGATTCTTTTGCGATAATAGTAAAACAATAATCGCTATTATCGCACAAATTAGCAAAGGCGCGCGCTAACCTTTATAATAAAAATTAATGTTAGTTAAAAATGTATAAGTAATACAAGGGAATGCATGTTAAAAATTATAAAAAAGCGTTTAATGTTAAGTGCACTGACTTTAAGTTCTACGCTATTTGCATCATCAAGTTATGCCCAAGACGATGCAATCATTGATGAAAGTCGTAATCGCTCTATACCTGTAAATATTACCCTACCAGCTAACCACCTTAAGTGCAGCGCGCAAGTCAAATGCCCTGTGGTATTTGTAAATGCAGGGTATGGCATTAGCCACGATGAATACACCTTTGCGAGTAAGTTATTTAATGCGCAAGGCTATTTAAGCATTGCGGTAGCACATGAACTTAAAAGTGACCCTGCACTTAATCGTGCGCAGCCATACCTAACTACTCGTATGGAAAATTGGCACCGGGGTGTTGTAACCCTCAAATTTTTAGTCAACGAGCTAAGTGTTAAATACCCTGAGTATGATTTTACAAAACTCACTTTATTTGGTCACTCAAATGGTGGAGATATTTCAGCCTTGTATGCAGCTATTTATCCAAGTGAAGTAAGCCAATTAATTACGCTCGATCACCGCCGCATGTTATTGCCACGCAATAAAAACACACGCGTGCTCACACTGCGCGGTAGTGATTATCCAGCCGATGCAAACGTGCTTTTAACCGACCAAGAGTTAACCGTTTATCCTGTTACGCAAACGTTGATAGAAAAATCACGTCACAACGATATGTATGATGGCGGGCCTAAATGGTTGGTAGATAAAATGAGTAAAGAGGTAGCGGCGTTTTTAGAAAATGAATAAGCTTTAGGGACGAGTAACAATGGAATTATATGAGCAAGTAGGCCGTAAATTTGTAGCTGGCATTTATACTTGTGATCTCAAAGGTTTTATTTGGACTGAAGCTTTTGAATTTATATTAAGATCATATGACCAGTTACATATTGAAAAAGATAAAGTTCATCTTGTTTGGACTGAAAATGGAGGGCAGTTAAGGCATAAGCTTTCAAACGATATACTTTTGCTCAGCGTCTTAAAATTGACTCTTCCAAAATACACCGGGAAAGCATTGGTACTATATCGTGATGAGTGCCAATTTTTATATGATCAAAATAAGATTGGTTTCTGTTGGACTCCTTTGCAAAGTGTTGCAGAGATGTTTGGTAGCGGTTTAAACGCAATTGAATCAGGAGGTGTTCTTTTAAAAGCTTATGCCCCAGAATCCGCAATTCTGTCTTCACCGAATAAGCACAGTACTGAACAGATGGAAGAATTTGAGTATACGTGTGACCCAACAGCTTTGCTTAATATTGAAGCTATACAATTTTTTAATAAATTTTAATTAAGCTTATATTTAAAAAAATAGCACAGTGCCACCTGCGCTATATTAACTTTACGGAAGTTACTCTACCAGTTCACTAACCACCAAAGGGCTGTTATGTAGCGTTTTATGCACAGGGCATTTGTCGGCTATTTCGAGTAATCGATTTCGCTGAGCGTCAGTTAAATCACCTATCAGGGTGATTTTTCGGGTGATGGCCTCTAGATTGCCGGTTTTTTCACAACCATCACAATCTTGGTTGTAATTGCGGGTATGGTTGAGCTCTACTTTTATGTGCTCTAGCGGCAACTCTTTGCGACTTGCATACATGCGAAGTGTCATTGCAGTACAAGCTCCAAGCCCAGCGAGTAAATGATCATAAGGGTCTGGGCCTAAGTTTTTACCGCCGACATCGGTAGGCTCATCAGCAAGCCACGTATGGTTTTTAGTACTCACGTGCTGAGTGAATTTATGATCTTTTTCTTCAACTAATACACTGCCGTTAGTTAATTTTGCACTATAGGGTGTTTTATCGTATTCAACATAGCGATTAGCCCACGTAGCAATGACATCGGCTGCGTAGTTAGCGTCTTCTTTATTGCTGAGTAAGTGATCGGCATTATCTAAACTTATAAAGCTTTTTGGATGCTTGGCAGCGGCGTAAATTTTTTCGGCTTCACTAATATTCACGGTGGCATCAATAGGAGAGTGCATAACTAACAAAGCACGCTTAAGCTTACCTATATGGCTGTTATCGTATTTGGCGATGTCATCTATAAATTGTTTTTTAATCGTAAATTCCCGCCCGGCTAAACACACTTTTGCTTCACCCGATTGGTTTATTTCATCTAAATGAGCAGCAAAGTTATGAGTAACATGCTGAGCGTCCGATGGCGCGCCTATAGTTGTAATGGCCGATACTTCAGGTATGTGCTCTGCTGCTGCAAGCACCGCAGCACCACCTAAACTGTGGCCTATCAATAACTGAGGTGCTTTAAAGTGTGTTCTTAAGTGATTGGCTGCAGCCACTAAGTCTTGAATGTTTGATGAAAAGTTACTGTTGGCAAAGTCACCATCGCTATTACCAAGCCCAGTAAAATCAAAGCGTAATACAGCAATGCCTTGCTGAGTGAGCGCGCGACTTATTCGTGTTGCAGCCGCTACATCTTTAGAGCAGGTAAAACAGTGAGCAAATAAGGCATAAAATTTCACTTCACCAGAGGGCTGTTCAAGTTGTCCAGCGAGTTCTAATTCACCGCTTTTAAAAGAAACTTTTTGTCGCATGTAGAGAGCCTTAACAAGTTGATATAGTGTGTGATGCTGATAAGGAATAGATTGGTACGATGGGGTGAAAATTCAATACAAGCGTTATTTTGATCTTGATCAAGGCAGAGAAGGCTTGCTTATTGAGTGCGGACATATGTCCTTATAATTTCAAGGGGGTTTGTCTATCCTCGCACAGCATAAAAATGCAGCCTTTATTACTTGAATTAAGTAGTTAAGCTATATTTGAATGTAATACTAATTTCGTGTAGACCTGTGGCTTAAGCGAATTAGTAAATGGCTTCTAACAACCTACTTACTGGAATGTACCATGCAATTACCTACAGTTGATTATAAAGCGGACGATGCGGCTGCGCAATTTGTTGAATCGTTGAGAAATACTGGTTTTGGCGTATTAAAAAACCATCCTATTCCGCAATCTTTAGTTGAGTCTATTTATAAAAATTGGCAAGACTTTTTTAACTCAGAGCAAAAGCATGAGTTTTTATTTTCAAAAGAAACGCAAGATGGTTATTTTCCACCGTCGGTATCAGAAGTAGCTAAAGGCCATACGGTAAAAGACATTAAAGAGTACTTTCATGTTTACCCTAAAGGCCGTGTTCCTGCACAATTAGAAGCAGATGTCCGTGAGTACTACCGTTTAGCTAATGAATTTGCGGCAACATTATTAAGCTGGGTTCAGGCTGAAGCGCCTGAAGAAGTGCGTGCTAAGTTCTCTATTGATTTAAAAGATATGATTGCCCAGTCTGAGCAAACGTTGTTACGTATTTTACATTACCCGCCAATGACAGGTGATGAAGAGCCTGGTGCTATTCGTGCTGCTGCGCACGGTGATATTAACTTATTAACCGTATTACCGGCGTCAAATGAGCCAGGCTTACAAGTACAAAAAACCGATGGCGGTTGGTTAGACGTGCCATGTGATTTTGGTAGTTTAATTATTAATATTGGTGACATGCTACAAGAAGCATCGGGTGGCTACTTCCCATCAACGATTCACCGTGTAATTAATCCATCGGGTAAAGCAACAACCAAATCACGTATTTCATTACCATTGTTTTTACACCCTCGTCCAGATGTGGTGTTATCTGATCGCTACACAGCAGATAGCTACTTACAAGAGCGTTTACGTGAGTTAGGTGTAAAATAATCTTTTAGCATTTGTAATGCTCAGGTAAATAAAAAGCGGCTGTTTAGCCGCTTTTTTAGTATTTGTGTTTATTGATTTGGCACAAAGTAAATAATGGCATGCATTCTGAGCCACTAAAGGTATAATGCGCGCAACTGGCCACTTTGGCCTAATTTGAAATAGAGAGTTTATATGAGTTTTGATGGTTTAGGTTTATCACAGTCTTTAGTTAATGCGGTTTTAGAAAAGGGCTATGAAACGCCAACGCCTATTCAGGCTCAAGCTATTCCAGCAATTATTGCACGTCGCGATGTAATGGCCGCAGCGCAAACCGGTACCGGTAAAACCGCTGGTTTTACTTTGCCGCTTATTGAGCGTTTATCGTCGGGTACTAAAGCAAAAAGTAATCATGTTCGTGCGCTTATTTTAACGCCAACCCGTGAGCTTGCGTTGCAAGTAAGTGAAAATGTTGAAGAATATGCTAAGCATTCAAACGTGAGTTCGTTTGTTGTTTACGGTGGTGTTAAAATTAACCCACAAATGCAGCGCCTGCGCAAAGGGGTTGATATTTTAGTGGCGACACCAGGGCGTTTAATTGATTTACATAATCAAAACGCGGTTAAATTTGATAGCGTTGAAGTACTGGTTTTAGATGAAGCCGACCGTATGTTAGACATGGGCTTTATCCATGACATTAAGCGCCTGATTGCAAAAATGCCTGAAAAGCGTCAAAACTTAATGTTCTCAGCCACGTTTTCGGATGATATTCGCGCGCTGGCAAAAGGGTTAATTAACGACCCCGTTGAAATTTCTGTTGCAGCTAAAAACACCACCGCAAAAAGTGTCACGCAAAGCGTATACGCAGTAGACAAAGCACGTAAAACGGCCCTATTAAGCCATTTAATTCGTAGCAACGATTGGCAACAAGTACTGGTATTTAGTCGTACTAAACACGGTGCTAATCGTTTAGTTAAGCAACTTGAACGCGATGATATTGTTGGTGCGGCAATCCATGGCAATAAATCTCAGGGCGCGCGTGTTAAAGCACTAGAGGGTTTTAAAAGTGGTGAAGTGCGCGTATTAGTGGCAACCGATATTGTTGCACGTGGTTTAGACATTGTTGAATTACCGCATGTTGTAAACTACGACTTACCTAATGTATATGAAGATTATGTTCACCGTATTGGCCGAACTGGTCGTGCGGGAGCATCAGGGCATGCTATTTCGTTTGTAACGGTTGACGATGCAGTAGATTTATACGGCATTGAGCGCTTTATTGGCGAGCTAATTCCACGTGCTGAAGAAGAAGGTTTTGAACCGGCTAACCCTGTTGCTGAGCGCGCACTCGATGCACGCCCGTTACCTGCTAAAAAGCCAAAGAAAAAACAACCATTTAATAAGCCTAAATCAGATAGCAGCAAGCCTAATAGCAAAAAGCCTAACAATGGTGGCAATGGTACGGGCCCACGTCGTGGTGGCTCTAAAAAGCCAGCAGCTAAAACCGATGATAATGCACAAAACCCATGGGCAAAGCGTCAATCGGTTGGGGGCAGTGGTCAACGCCGTCGTCGTCCAGCAAATAACGACTAATTAGGTTTAGTTCGCTTTAATAAAAAACGCGCTTACTTTTACTGGTAGCGCGTTTTTTAATGCCTATCTTAAAGCTTTACTAACCGATTAAATAATTAACTGCTAATCCTACAAATAAAGTAACACTAACGCTCAGTAACGTTCCTAGCATCACATATTCAGTGAGTTGTTTATCTTTGCTGGCACTTAAGTCGCCAAATCTAAACACCGATTTAGCGGCAATTAAAAACCCAAGCCCTGCAAACTGATCTAATAAAATAAATGTCAGCATAAGTACTCTTTCAAGCATACCAATACTTTGTCCTGCTAAGGGGAGGCTACCATCACTAGAAAAGTGATTAGTTAAACGCTCTAACATCATTCTTATAAATACCGCACTGGGGCTTAAAATAATAAGGTAACCAGTTATAATCCATAGCACTTTTGCGTTGCTTAATAACGCAATTACATTGTCAGCAAATTGCTGATTGTCAGTTAGCCAAATACTTATCGCAATAATGACAGTGATATGTGCAATTTGGTCTAATAAAAAAGGCACTACGCCTTTATTTGAATACGATTTCGCAATATCAATAAAGTAGTGACTGATCATAATAATGCCGGTCGCCAGTAATACGCTGCTTAGTTGTTGCCAGCCAAAACTATATTCCCAAAGTGCCACTGCGATTGCACTGGTAATTCCGTGAACCAATACATGGTAGTAAAGTTTTTTTGCTTTAAAATGACGGGTGTTTCTGTCGTTTACCCAGCTCATGGGTTGCCAATAAAAATCAGCGAGTAAGTGGCCAATAATCAGTGCAACGAGTAATAGTGAAAATTCCATTAGTCATGTCCTTGCTGTATGCTTTTAAGCTGTTGTTGTGCATGTAAAATAAATCGTTCTATCAGCTGATAGTTAGCAAGATTAAGCAGCTTAGTAACGTTTTCGCGGCTGGTGTTGAGCTCTTTAGCTAAAGCTGCATGGTTGTTATTAGTATGGGTTAAATATACATACAAAGCATTTGCTTGTTTTTGGGTTATTTTACACAGTAATACATCGACAAACGCTAGGTTTAGCTTAAAGCTCTCATCAACTGATTGATCTGCAATAGCAAATGTAAAACGCTGATTTGTCATTTTATCTAGCTCATGTCCAGAGAGAGTAAACGCAGAGCCTGTAGCAGTTTTTATACTCGTACTAGGGTTATCTATGTGCCCCAACGCCATACTTTGGCGCAATTCATAACCGGCAGATTTTAACTGTAGATAAATAAGAATAGCGGTGGTAACTAACTGTTCACTTTTATCGAGTTGCAGTTGAAATGCATCCCCGCGGTAAATATCCCAAGATGTTGTTTTATTGCAATTTGCACGTAAACTTTGCTCTAGCTGGTAAAGCATGGCATCGTATTGTTGTTTAGGTATTTTTTGCGATTTAATAATATCGCCGCTGATCACACCAATCATAAAAATCCAAATAGATTATTTATATGTAACTAAATTTGGTTACATTGTTAAATGTAACCGTATTTGGTTACATTGGGTTTGGTAGCTAATTTAGGTTACTTAACACGCAATTGCAAGTATTACTCATTGGGACATAAGAATGACCTCACAACAAAGCAGTAAACCTCGTGTAGGTATTTTTGTCGATGTACAAAATATTTATTACACCTGTCGCGAAAGCTACGGTAAAAACTTTGATTACAATGCCTTTTGGCGAATGATGGAGCAACAATACGATATAGAATGTGCGCTCGCCTATGCAATATACCGAGGTGATGAAAAGCAAAATCAGTTTCAAAATATTTTGCGCGCTATTGGCTTTGAAGTAAAACTAAAACCCTTTATTCAACGCCGTGACGGCAGTGCCAAAGGCGATTGGGATGTGGGTATAACCATAGATATGCTAGAGCAGGGGAAGCAGCTTGATAAAGTTATTTTACTCTCGGGTGACGGTGACTTTGCATTATTACTTGGGCATTTAAAAAATCAATATAATGTTCCGTGTGATGTATACGGTGCTGATAAATTAACCGCAGAGGTACTTAAGCAAAGTGCCGAGCAATTTCATTTAATTGACAAACAGCTACTACTTTAAAAAGTATAAGTATTGTATTTTTGATTTATTTTTGAGCAGAATGTTTGCGTTGATCATGAGAGTATTTAATACAACGGGTGCATAGATTAATTAAGCCTAATTTAGGCTTTTTTTATGGCGATAATAAATTGGGTTTAGTGGATGAGTATGGTAATTTTAAGATTCAATTAGTATCAAGGAATTACATGCTTAACTACAGTAATATGCCATTAGACAGAGGCTCAAATGCGCGCAAAGATCCTACTTGGGTAGACGCAAAAAAAACAGCAGACAGTTTATGGCTTTTAGTTAAAGGCAATCACACCTTATTTGCTAACAGTAGCCCTGAGGTGGTGTATTTAGCTTACCAACAAGTGGCGCATTTAGATTTAACGCAGGCTATTCTTTTAGGATCAAATAAACAGGATAATGCCGTATTTGCGCTAGACGTAACTGAACTCGAAGAGTCGTTATTAGCAACGATTGTTGGTGATGCCAAGTTTGCAGATATTCGTCAATATGGTACTCAAGTAGCACTTGAAGATGGCTCAAATGCAGCGCTTGCTCGTGGGTTGTGTTACTGGCATGCCACTCATAGTTTTTGTGGTCGCTGTGGTACCAAAAATCACTTAGTTGAAGGGGGGCATTCACGTTTATGCGACAACGCAGCCTGTATGCACCAAACTTTTCCGCGTACCGATCCAGCCGTTATTATGGTAGTAACTAAAACATTTTCTGATGGGATTGAACGCTGCTTATTGGGTCGCCAAGCAACTTGGCCAAAAGGATTGTATTCCTCGCTTGCCGGGTTTGTCGATCCAGGTGAAACCCTTGAACAAACCGTGATCCGAGAAGTAAAAGAGGAAGCGGGCATTACCGTTGAAAAAGCAGAGTATATTGCTTCTCAACCTTGGCCGTTTCCTTCATCAATTATGCTTGGTTTTATTGCCACAGCAAGCAGTGATGAAATAAGCACAGAGCAAGATGAACTTGAAGATGCACGATGGTTTTCTCGCCAAGAACTTGCGCAATTTAAAGATTGGCAACACGAGGGGGAGCATTTAAAGCTACCTAGAGCTGATTCGATTTCGCGTTATTTAATTGAATATTGGCGTACTCAGATAGAAGGATGAATCATGTCGAGCAAAAATAAAAATACCCAATTAGTGTCATCAGGGCGCAAAAAAGCGTACACCCATGGCGTAGTTAATCCAGTGATACAGCGCGCTTCAACGATTGTGTTTGATTCTGTGAGTGAGCTTAAAGAAGCGGCTAAAACACGTGGCGACAAAACCTTGTTTTATGGCCGCAGAGGAACGACCACTCATTTTGCTCTGCAAGAGGCAATTACCGAACTCGAAGGCGGTGAGGGCTGTGCGTTATACCCATGTGGCGCGGCAGCGATAAGCCAAACTCTGTTATCGTTTTTAAAGTCTGGTGATCATATTTTAATAGTGGACACTGTTTACGAGCCAACCCGTGATTTTTGCGACAAGATATTAGCTGGGTTGGGTATTAGTACGACCTATTATCCGCCCATGATTGGCGCAGACATAAAAGAGTACATTCAAGACAATACCAAAATGTTGTTTTTAGAGTCTCCGGGTTCAATTACCATGGAAGTTCAAGACGTTCCCGCCATGGTAAAAGTGGCAAACGATCATAATGTAATGACGGTGCTTGATAACACCTATGGCAATGGCTTGCATTATCGTCCGCTTGAACATGGTGTTGATATTAGTATTCAAGCCGCCACCAAATATATTGTTGGCCACTCTGATGTGATGATGGGCGTTGCTGTAGCTAATAAAAAGTATTGGCCAACACTTCGTGAACACTCTTATTTACTCGGGCAATGCACCAGTGCAGATGATGCGTATTTAGCACTACGAGGCTTGCGTACCATGGCAGTGCGATTAAATCAGCATGAAAAAGCCGCGCTAGAAGTAGCAAAATGGCTTGAGCAACATGCGTTGGTTGATCATATTCGCCATCCTGCGTTTACAACATGCCCAGGCCATGAATTTTTCAAGCGCGATTTTGACGGCAGTAATGGTTTATTTTCGTTTGTAATGAAAGCGGGTAATCAACACGCCATAGATGCTTTTTTAGATAGCTTACAACATTTCAAAATGGGCTTTTCGTGGGGGGGCTTCGAGAGCTTAGTAACGGCAAACTTATCAATGAAAGGGCTGCGCTCGCAAACAGGGTGGGAGCATGGACCTGTTATTCGTTTGCATATTGGTTTGGAAGATGTTGAAGATTTAATTGCCGACTTACAGCAAGCATTAGTAATTTATGAGCAACATTTATAATTATTAATTGGTTAAATTACATTATTTGTTACAAAGCCTACCTCTGAGTAGGCTCTTTTTTGCTAGCAATTCAACGTGTTTACACTTAGTGTTGTTAAATAACGCTTATTTTAAAGTATGAACAACGTCATTAAGGATAGTCAATGGCAACACCATCACCTATTAACGTAGGGCGCTTAACCCAAATCGCGGGTTTTGAGCTGGTACGTATGTTTTTAACTAAACGAGGACTTATTGCACTGGCGGCTTTTGCGCTAGTGTGGCTTGTTATTTTACGTTACCCCATAGGCCAAGCTGTAGGCATAATCAGCTCGCCAGATTTTGAACAAATAGCCCGTGATATTTCCGGCTCTATTGGATTAAGTAAGTTACTTGATTGGCCTGAAGCCGAATTTGCTATGTATTGGCTTATTGCTTTGTATAGTTTTCCTGTTTTTAGCTTATTTATTTGTAGTGATCAAACCGTCGGTGACAGAGAGCGCGGTACGCTAAGGTTTTTATCATTACGCTCAACGCGCTTTGAAATACTCTTTGGTCGATTTTTAGGACAGTTAGCGGTACTAACCTGTTTAGTTGGCATCACGCTTATAGCGACATTGGCGGTGCTCGGGTTTCGCGAGCCGAGCTTACTTGCTGGTGGCCTTGGTCGTGCTGTTTCAATATTTTTAATACTCATAGTTACTTTTTCGCCGTTTGTAGCCTTAATGAGCTTAATTAATACTTTTGCGAGTTCCTCTCGTCTGGCAATTGTATTAGCTATTTTATATTTTACAGCCGGTGGCATTATTGTTGGATTACTGGAGTGGCAACTACCCGCATTAAGTGTGCTTGATTATTTATTCCCCGGTGTGCAAATAGAGCTATTAGCGGGACAAAACTTACCGTTATTGAGCGCATTAGCTATTCCACTTGTGCAAACAGCGGTGTTACTTGCAGTTGCTCAACGTATTTTTGCAAGGAGCTCATTATGAAATCATTAATAACAGGGCGTAATTTAAGTAAATCATACGGCTCAAAACTGGCTCTTGATAATGTGAATTTTGAGATTCAAAAAGGCGCGCCAGTTGCATTAGTTGGCCCTAATGGCGCAGGGAAAACCACTTTATTTAGTTTGTTGTGTGGCTATATCGCACCTAGCATGGGTGAGCTTGAAATACTCGGCCATAAACCAGGTAGCGCGGCTTTATTTAATAAAGTGAGTGCGTTACCACAAGATGCACAGCTAGATCCGCGTTTTAATATAGATAAACAACTTAGCTTTTATGCCAAGCTACAAGGTATGAGCACCAAGCAAAGCCAAATAGAGGCACTTCGAGTATTAGATTTAGTGGGTCTTAGCGAGGTTGCAAAAAACCGCGCAGGGGACTTATCTCACGGTATGCGCAAGCGCGTAACCATAGCACAAGCATTAATTGGTTCACCGCAAATTGTGATGTTAGATGAGGCCACAGCAGGACTTGATCCGATTCATGCCAGAGAAGTCAGGGAGCTGGTGTCTGAGCTATCGTCTCAAGCGACGTTTATTTTAAGCTCTCATGATTTAACTGAACTCGAACGATTATGTTCTCAAGTACTACATTTAGATAAAGGTATATTAAGCGAGCACCAAACTAAAGCGGCGAATACCGATAAGCATTTTTACACTTTAATGCTCAGTGAAGCATATCAAAATGTGGAGCAACAACTCCAAGCACTTGATGGTGTAAGCCGTGTTTATATGAGCCAACATAAAGAGTATGTGATTGAGTATCAACCAACGAGCGAGTCACTTGACATAGCGCTATTGCAATCTTGTCGCCAACATAATTGGCAGTACAGGCAGTTAGTAAATGGTCATACTCTAGAAAATCAAATATTTAAACAGGAGAAACTATAATGGGATTATTTAGTGGTTTAATGGGGAACGCCAGTGAGGTGGATGATGCCGACTTAGAGAAGGTATTGGCCAATACACTTATCGAGGGTGAGCGAGTTGAAAAGGCGTATAAAGTAGTTCGTGATATGTTTATCTTTACAAACAAGCGGCTAATTTTATTAGATAAACAAGGCGTGACTGGTTCTAAAATGGAAATGATCAGTATTGCTTACTCTAAGATAACTAAGTTCAGCAAAGAAAGTGCGGGGCACTTTGATTTAGATGCAGAGCTGAAAATTTGGGTTGGATCTGATCCAACGCCTATCAGCAAGGACTTTAAAGCTGGCGATAATATAAATGATGTTTATCGAATAATCAGCCAGTATTCATTATAGAAACAAACAAAAAGCGGTGTAAAATTAAAGTAATTGTTTACAGCTTGTTGCGATTACTTTAACATAAATTCCTCAAACACTTTCTTACAAATTCCCTAACAAATACAATTGCTTGATTCAGTTTTCGTTCAGTTTCGCGGCGTTAGCATACCCCCACTTTAGCAATGTAGTTAAAGTACAAAAACAATGTACATAGGGATGTTTCATTATGAAAAAGTTAGCAATTATTATTTCAGGTCTTTTATTATCAAGTGCTGCACACGCTGCAGATAGCTATCAATCAATCAGTAACTTAAGCTACGCAGAGATTGATAACAACGATACGATCAGCGTGGACTCAACTTACTACTTCTCTCCTAAAAGCACACTAGGTCCATACGACCAATTCGAATACATCAACAAGCAAAGCAACGTATTTGGTAGCTACGCTGATGACGATTTTGGCGATGTGACTGCTATTGGTGGTGAATACTTCGTTGAAGATTTTGTGGTTGGTGCGTCTTACCAAAATGCTGATTACAACTCTAACAACGAGTTATATACACTTTCTGCTGGTTATTTCTTTAACCCAGATTTACTTGCAAAAGTAAGATTTGTTGATCAAAAAGATGGTGATAACGTTACATTCTTTTCTTTAGCATACAACCACATGCTAAACGATACAGATTACGTAGGTATCACTGTTGAATCAGACGATGATTTTGATTCTCGTTCAGTAGCAGCTAAATACTTTGTTGATTTACAACAAGGTAACTACTTAACAGTAGAAGGTACATTTGTAAGCCTTGACGAAGCAGATGACCAATGGAACGTAGAAACAAACTACTACTTCTCTAAAGCGACTTCTGTATTTGCATCTTACGATAAAGAAGACAACTACAGCTTTGGTGCTCAACACTTCATCAATAAAAACATTGGTTTAAAAGTGGGTTACGGCAACAACGCAGATGACTCAGATTACGATGCTTACTTTGCTAACATGCGTTTTCAGTTTTAATTGAGCGTTTAATCGCATAAATTAAAACCAGTTAAGTAGTAAAAAGCCCACATTTTGTGGGCTTTTTGCTGTGTGTAATAAATATGTAACTCCACTAATAGCTATATTTTAATTGTAACGGAATCGGCTCAGCATTTCGTGGCCCCCTCTGACACCCCATTGTATTTAAATTAAGATCGGTCATAATTAAATCAATGTTTTTATAACTGTAAAGGAATGTGTTTATGTCAGTATTTTTTATATTACTGGTTGTGGTGATCGTGGTATTTGCGATTAAAGATATCCGCCTTAACTTAATTACCCGACCTACTTTTAAAATGTTTAAAAAAGTATTACCGCCATTATCGCAAACAGAGCGAGAAGCCATGGAAGCGGGCGATGTTTGGTGGGATGGCGAGCTATTTAGTGGTGATCCTGATTGGCAAAAATTACACAACTATCCGCGTCCACAGTTAAGTGAAAAAGAAACTGCATTTATAGATAATCAAGTTGAAACTTTATTAGCTATGCTTGATGACTATAAAATAGTACAAAAAGATAAAGACTTACCCAAAGAGGTTTGGGACTTTTTAAAAACCGAAGGGTTTTTTGCAATGATCATCCCAGAAAAATTTGGCGGTCTTGAATTCTCTGCTATTGCTAATTCCACCATAGTGTCAAAAATTGCGACTAAAAGCTTAACCGCCGCCGTGACGGTAATGGTGCCAAACAGCTTAGGACCAGGTGAATTATTACTACTCTACGGAACAACTGAGCAACAAAATCGCTGGTTACCAAGTCTTGCAAAAGGCGACGACGTGCCTTGTTTTGCATTAACGGGCCCTGAGGCCGGTTCAGATGCTGGCAGTATTCCTGATTCTGGTGTGGTGTGCAAAGGCGAGCATGATGGTAAGGAAGTGTTGGGGCTGCGTTTAAATTGGTCAAAACGCTATATCACACTTGCGCCAGTTGCGACTGTGTTAGGGCTTGCATTTAAAATGTACGATCCAGATGGGTTGTTAGGCGATGAAAAAGAGCTTGGCATTACGTGTGCACTCATTCCAACCGATCACCCAGGTGTTAAAACCGGCGAGCGGCATTACCCCCTAAATATGGCGTTTATGAATGGCACAACGTACGGAAAAGACGTATTTATTCCGCTTGATTGGATTATAGGTGGTCAGCAAGGGGCAGGACGAGGTTGGCGCATGCTAGTTGAATGTTTAAGTGCAGGGCGTGGTATTTCGTTACCGGCACTAAGCACTGCAACAGGGCATTTAGCGGCTAAAATGACTTCGGCTTACTCTGTTGTTCGACAACAGTTTGGTGTGTCAATTGGTCAATTTGAAGGGGTTCAAGAAGGGTTAGCACGTATTGGTGGCCTAACTTATGCGCTGGAGTCGTGCAGGTTAATGACAGCTGGTGCTATTGATTTAAAACTAAGTCCATCAGTAGTAACAGCTATTGCAAAATACCATATGACCGAAATGGGTCGAACAGTAATGAATGATGCGATGGACATTCATGCAGGTAAAGGGATTCAGGTTGGGCCTAATAACTATTTAGCACATGGCTATATGGGTATTCCGGTTTCGATTACGGTTGAGGGCGCTAATATTTTAACTCGTAATTTAATGATATTTGGCCAAGGCGCTACTCGTTGTCATCCGTTTGTATTAAAAGAAATGGAAGCGGCTTCAATGGAAGATGATGACGCGGCATTAGAGCAATTTGATGGTCTATTGATGAACCACATAGTGTTTGCTATTGGCAATGCAAGCATGGCTTTAGTGCATGGTTTAACTCGCAGCCACTTTGCCAAAGCACCTGTGTGCGGAGAAACCGCGGCCTACTATAAACAATTAGGGAGAATGAGCCGAGGACTTGCGTTTACAACAGATGTTGCAATGTTGATGTTAGGTGGTGAACTTAAACGCAAAGAAATGATATCGGCACGTTTAGGCGATGTATTAAGTCATTTGTATATTGCTTCTACCGTGTTAAAACGTTTTGAAGATGAAGGGCGTCAACAAGCTGATTTACCTTTTGTTAAGTATGCAATAGAGACGTCATTATATGAAATAGGTCAAGCATTTGACGGCTTCTTTAAAAATTTCTCTAACCCGGTGGTTAACTTTGCCCTTAAACGCATTGTGTTTCCGTTAGGCAATCATTATCACAAACCAAGTGATACCACTTCACAAAGTATTTGTGAACACATGACGCAACCAGGCGTGTTTCGAAACAGGCTTACTCATTTGTGCTACATCGATGAGAATGCAGGCACTGGAGTGATGGAAAATGCTTTTTTAGCGATGCACGACATGCAAAATCAATTTAAACAGTTAAAACAGTGGCAACGAAAAGGTAAGGTACCTGCAACTTTTAATATTGAACAAGCTATTGAGTATGCTCTTGGGCATGAGTTACTTACTAAATTAGATGCTGAAGCTATGCATCATGCTAATAAATTACGAATGCAGGCTATTGCGGTAGATAATTTTAAACCTGAAGATTTCTAACATTGTACTCAAGCACTAAAAAAGCCTTAAACTTATAATTTAAGGCTTTTTAGTGTATTTATATATTTATGAGATTAAACGCTGATCAGCGCCCGTAAGGATCGGCGATGATTTTATCTACGTACCATTTACCTTTTATTTTTAGCATTTCGATACTGCGAAAGTCATCAATTTTTTTTCCATTAAAATAACCAGTAAATACAATATTTATTTTAGCCTGATTGCCGTATTGTTCTCGAAGGCTTGAATTTGACATATCAATTTCAATCACTACTTCATCGTACTGTAAATTAATAAGACTACGGGCAAATTGTTTTGCTGTGCCGTATGACTTCATTATACGAGCTAGTTTAGGTGTTGCAAAATTACTGGCTTTTTGCAAATTATGCTGATTATAAAGTGCATCAAAATACACCGTGGCGGTATCGCCTGGACGAT
Organism: Pseudoalteromonas sp. APC 3224; assembly: GCF_030407535.1. Classification (GTDB taxonomy): domain Bacteria; phylum Pseudomonadota; class Gammaproteobacteria; order Enterobacterales; family Alteromonadaceae; genus Pseudoalteromonas. Next base: position 127,367 of record NZ_JASDDF010000010.1, read on the forward strand.
CGTTGTCGATGTACTGTTCTTTAGGTTTAGTATTTTCATTACAGCCGACGATCAAAATACTAAAAATGAGCACAAAAGAAGTTAAAATTGTTTTCATATTTGGTCAGGTTGATTACTCATACATAAAGTGTGTGATGGAATGGAGAAGATGTAAAGAGGATAGCACCGAATAGTTGCCAACTTATTAAAAAAGCAATAAAAAAGGATGTTAAAAAACATCCTTTTTTAATAAGGTCGTTCGATTACTGAACAAGCTCTTGCTCAGAAAACTCTTCATCAAACATTGGGCTTGATAAGTAGCGTTCTGTAGCGCTTGGTAAAATAACCACAATATTTTTATCTGCGTTTTCAGGACGTTCAGCAATTCGTTTTGCTGCAACCACAGCTGCACCCGAAGAAATACCGACTAAGATCCCTTCTTTTTTCATTAGCTCATGACACATTGCGATACATTCTTCATTAGACACTTGCTCTACGCCATCAATAATTGATAAGTCTAAATTCCCAGGAATAAAGCCCGCGCCAATGCCTTGTATCTTATGTGGCCCTGGTTTTACTTCTTCACCAGCAAGTGTTTGGCTAATAACTGGCGAATGGCTTGGCTCTACAGCTATTGATTTTACATTTAAGCCTTGTTCTTTTTTAAGATAACGACTTACGCCTGTAATCGTACCGCCAGTACCAACACCTGCAACAAAGAAATCGATTTCGCCATCGAGTGCATTAAAGATTTCCGGACCCGTTGTTTCAAAGTGAATTTTTGGGTTTGCCGGGTTTTCGAACTGTTGTAGCAAAATAAACTTATCTGGGTCTGCTGACTGAATTTCTTTGGCTTTAGCAATAGCGCCATTCATACCCTTAGCGCCATCTGTGAGTACTAGATTAGCACCCAGTGCCTTTAATAGTTTACGACGTTCTAAGCTCATGGTGTTTGGCATTGTAAGCGTTAGTTTGTAGCCGCGAGAAGCAGCAACAAATGCCAATGCAATACCCGTATTACCTGATGTTGGCTCTATAAGCTCTTTATCTTTGGTAAGTTGACCTGATTTTTCAGCTTCCCAAATCATTGATGCACCAATACGGCATTTGATACTAAAGCTAGGATTGCGTGATTCAACTTTAGCGTATACATTCCCACCTGTAACACGGTTAAGTTTTACCAACGGTGTGTTACCGATGCTTAGTGAGTTATCTTCAAAAATAGTAGACATAATGTTCCTTTAGGTACAATCTGATCAACACGTTAACAGCTGCTCTATTAACTTTATAAGCCTACTTTACTGTGAGATAAAAAAAGTTAAAGTAAGCTTTGGCTATAACATATATTAATTACGCTTATAACGGATTGAACTAAAAACTCAATCTGTTAATTTTTTAGTTATTAAAAAGGCGAACTTGAGATCATTTGTTCGTTTTTAACTTTGTACTTTATCCTTTGTTTATGTAGTCGTTATTTAAACAAATCAACACAACACACTTATATTTTGTTGGTTAATTGTGCAAATGAACTGCGGTTGAACAGTTTATTGACACAAACTATTCAAAACATGGTAAAAACACATTATCTAAATTCAATAAAGTAATCACCATGAAGTTAATCTTAAAATTAATTGCCGGTATTGTTGCCGGTATTTTAGTCGGGCTCTACATTCCCTTAACTGGCGTTGAGCTTTTATACACAGTAAAAGAGCTTATCGGCCAGCTTATTAGTTTTACAATTCCACTGATTATTTTATTTTTTATTGCCTCAGGGATTGCCGGGCTTCCGAAAGGGTCAGGGCACCTACTGGGGAAAACGGTGGGTTTTGCATATGGCTCAACAATTATAGCTGGTACTTTAGCGTTTTTATTAGTGACAGCGGTTATTCCGTTTTTAAGCGGCGGGATTTCATTTGAAGCTGAAGCCGTGACCGAAGTAGGTAGCTTCATTGACTTAGAAATTCCACCGTTAATGGGTGTAATGACTGCTTTAGTCACAGCCTTTGTATTTGGTATTGGTATGAGCCAGCTTGGCTTAGACACATTAAAAACTGTGTCGGATCAGGGGCGCGATATTATTGATGGTTTACTTTCAAAAGTAATTATTCCGGCATTACCGTTCTATATTGCGGGTGTATTTGCGGAAATGACTGTAGCAGGCACCGTTGTTGATACATTACAAGCATTTGGTGTTGTACTCATTGCTGCATTAGTGATGCATTGGTTATGGTTGAGTGTTTTATACATTACCTCAGGCCTATTACTTAAGCGTAATCCTATTGAGCTAATTAAAAATATGTTACCTGCGTATTTTACTGCATTAGGAACCATGTCGAGTGCGGCAACCATTCCAGTATCTTTGCAATCAAGTAAAGCCAATAACGTTAAAGAGGATGTAGCTAACTTTACCGTGCCATTATGCGCCACTATTCATTTATCAGGTTCAACAATTACAATAGTTACCTGTGCTATGGCTGTGATGTTTTTATCGCCTAGCATGGAAGTACCTTCATTAATGGCTATGTTGCCATTCATTATGATGTTAGGTGTAGTGATGATTGCAGCGCCAGGTGCACCAGGTGGTGCAGTAATGTCGGCGTTAGGTTTATTAACTAGCATGCTTGGTTTCAACGAAGGTGCGGTGGCACTAATGATTGCACTTTACCTAGCGCAAGATAGCTTCGGCACTGCGTGTAATGTAACTGGCGATGGTATTATTGCTTTATGGGTAGACCGTTTTAGTGAAAAGGCGTCAGCATAAATCATTGGGGCGTATTTACCTGCTATAGGTAAATACGCTTTTAATCATATCGGTCATGAAGACCGATGGCGAAAGCATAATATTAGTTATGGTTTCGTCGTATCTATGCTAATGTTGAATATTAAATTTGTTAACTTGCATCTTATTAGGCTAGTGAGGGTGTTCCATTGATTAACGTACTTTTAGTTGATGACCATGAACTTGTGCGCACAGGGATCAGACGTATTCTTGATGATATACGTGGTTTTAAAGTAATAGGTGAAGCTAAAACAGGCGAAGAGGCTGTGCAGTTTTGTCGTCAGCATGCGCCAAATATAGTGTTAATGGATATGAACATGCCTGGTATGGGCGGGCTTGAGGCAACTAAAAAGATTTGCCGTTACTGCCCTGATGTAAAAATTATTGTGCTTACTGTTAATTGCGAAGACCCATTTCCAAGTAAGGTCATGCAAATTGGTGCTCATGGCTTTTTAACCAAAGGTGCTGGATCTGATGAAATGGTTCGCGCTATACGCTGTGTGCATGCAGGACAACGCTATATTGCTCCAGAAATAGCGCAACAGATTGCACTTGCGCAGGTAACCGGGCGTACCGATGAAAACCCATTTCAAAGCCTATCCGAGCGTGAACTACAAATTATGCTGATGATCACCAAAGGTGAAAAAGCACAGGATATCGCTGATCGCTTAAATTTAAGTTCTAAAACAGTAAACAGTTATCGCTATCGCATGTTTGAAAAGCTTAACGTAGGAGGCGATGTAGAGCTTACTCATTTAGCCATACGTTACAAAATGATTGATATAGATATCTCTTACTAGTCGGTATATATGTCTGAATTTGATCATGTCCAGTTTTTAAAAACATTATCGAGTGAGCCTGGCGTTTATCGCATGCTCGATACTGACAACCAAGTTATCTATGTCGGTAAAGCTAAAAGTTTAAAAAAGCGGGTAAGTAGTTACTTTCGTAGTAATATAACCGATAGTAAAACCCGTGTTTTAGTAAGTAATATTTGTAATATTGAAGTCACGCTTACTAATACAGAGACAGAAGCTTTACTGCTCGAAAACAACCTCATTAAAAAATATCAGCCACGTTATAATATTCTGTTACGTGATGATAAGTCGTACCCTTACATACTGCTCACTAATCATAAGCATCCTCGCTTAGCCTTTCATCGTGGTAGCAGAAAAGTAAAAGGTGAATATTTTGGTCCGTTTCCAAGCGCGGGGGCGGTTTCAGAAAGCTTACGCTTAATGCAAAAAATATTTCCGGTACGTCAATGCGAAGATGCCTACTACCGTGCGCGTAGTCGCCCTTGCTTACAGTATCAATTAAAACGCTGCTCTGCGCCGTGTGTAAATAAAGTCTCTGAAGATGAATACGCGCAGCAAGTTGATTATGTCCGCAAGTTTTTAACTGGTAAATCTCATGAAGTAATAGCCGATCTCATTGCTAAAATGGAAAAAGCCAGTGAGCAGCTTAATTTTGAACTTGCAGCTAAAGTTCGCGACCAAATTATGTTGCTGCGTAAAATGCAGGAGCAGCAATCTATCTCTGGCAATTTTGCGGAAATGGATGTGGTCGGCTTTGCCCATTTAAACGGTTTAAATGGGATTCATCTATTAATGATTCGCGATCATAAAGTGCTGGGTAGTAAAACTTATTTTCCAAAGGTGCCTAAAGACTCACAAGAGCAAGAAATTTTAACCTCTTTTTTAGGTCAATATTATTTAGCTCCAGGTGCGACAGGGCGCATTGCTAAAGAAATCATTTTACCATTTGAAATAGAAGAAAGTGATGCACTAGGTGAAGCCTTGACCCAAATTAGTGAACGTAAAGTATCGCTTAAAGTGGTTACCCGTGGTGAGCGAGCACAGTACTTACAGTTAGCTAATAAAAATGCATTAAATAGCATTACGGTTAAGCAAAGCACTCAAGACTCGATAAACAAGCGTTATGCGCAATTAAAGGCTACTTTACGTCTTGATGATATTAATCGCATGGAATGTTTTGATATCAGTCACACCATGGGTGAAAACACAGTGGCCAGTTGTGTTGTATTTGATTCTCAAGGCCCTAACAATAAAGAGTATCGTCGTTACAACGTGACCGGTATCACCGGTGGTGATGATTACGCCGCTATGGAATTTGCACTAAACAAACGTTACAACAAGTTGGTTGATGAGGAGAAAATTCCCGATGTTATTTTTATCGATGGTGGTAAAGGTCAATTAGGTAGAGCAGAGCAATATTTCGAAAACTGGCCGCATTCAAAAATGCCGCTATTAGTCGGTGTTGCAAAAGGCACTAGCCGTAAGCCGGGTCTTGAAACCTTGCTTATAGATGGCGGGCGTAAAACAATTCCTATGGATTCTGATGCACCAGCGCTTCATTTGATCCAGCATATACGCGATGAATCCCATCGCTTTGCAATTGCAGGGCACCGTAATAAGCGGCAAAAACAACGCACTCAGTCGTTACTAGAAGAAATAGATGGCGTTGGTTCAAAGCGTCGACAAACATTATTAAAATATTTAGGGGGCATGCAAGGTGTAAAAGCTGCTAATATAGAACAGCTAAAGAAAGTTCCTGGGATCAGTCCTGACATGGCTGAGAAGATATTTAACCATTTGCATGACAAGGGCTAGCCCTATGTGCGAATATAGAAAAAAAGACATATCCAAGTAGTTATGTGGAATATTCCAAACACACTCACAACGTTTAGACTCTTTCTTATCCCCATTTTTTTGGTGATATTTTATATGCCTTATTCATGGGCATTCTTTGTTGCTGCCTTTATTTTTTGGCTGGCTTCGATCACAGATATACTTGATGGCTATTTAGCCCGTAAACTTGAGCAATCAACGCCTTTTGGTGCATTTTTAGACCCGGTTGCTGATAAAGTAATGGTGTGTGCTGCCTTGGTTGCATTATCTGAGCATTACCAATCTTTGTATATGACCATACCCGCGCTTATTATTATTAGCCGTGAAATTGTTATATCGGCGCTACGCGAATGGATGGCTGAACAGGGGAAACGCGGTAACGTAGCTGTATCCGATATGGGTAAGTTAAAAACCGCAGCTCAAATGTTAGCCATTATCGGTTTAATTTGGCAGTACGATAGCTGGATGATGTATTTAAGTTATGGCTTGCTTTATATAGCCACATTTTTAACGCTTAGTTCTATGGTGCAATATTTAGTTGCAGCATGGGGAGAATTGACCAAAAATTGATTGTAAACGTCTAATAACGCACCATTTTAGATAAAAAATAATCAAACAGTTCAAAAGTAGCATTTTTTGTGTTGACGCGTTTAATAATCTCTGTAGAATGCGTCCGTGTTGAGAGGGCATAGCCCCCTAGATAAACATAAAGCGGCACTAGCTCAGTTGGTAGAGCGCGACCTTGCCAAGGTCGAGGTCACGAGTTCGAGCCTCGTGTGCCGCTCCAGTTTATCTTAAAGCTAACCTAGTATTGAGGCGGAATGGCAGAGTGGCCATGCACCGGATTGCAAATCCGTTTACCCCGGTTCGACTCCGGGTTCCGCCTCCAATCAACACTCCACACGCTTTAATTAGCAAACTCGATGCCCGAGTGGTGGAATTGGTAGACACAAGGGATTTAAAATCCCTCGACTAACAAGTCGTGCCGGTTCAAGTCCGGCCTCGGGCACCACTTTATGCTTTCCTTGTTTATTCTAGTTTAACCATTATTTTATTAAACCATTAATTATAAAATCGCATTATCAAACTAGTATCTTATTCCTTACACTAAATTACTACGTTTGTTTGAGATCTTTAAGTCTCACATTTTTCAAAAGCTTATCCCATCAATATATTCCCACTGATCATTTTTATAGCTCAAACCTGACGCTAGCTACGGAAAAAAACCTCTCATTTAGAACAAAATACTAAATTTAAGTTTTGCTATCGATAAGATTTTAATGCCTCATAATAGAGTACTAATATTAAGCTATTTATGTAAAAGCAGTGGTACAAGGCTCTTAAATGGAGGTGTGGCTGTGCTTCGTTTGATACATAAGCGAAAGTCGGCATACGCTTATTTCTATTAACACCATTACAATGCCACAAAATGTATTAAGAGCGTTGATGTAAACTGTTTAACTAATCGCTTATAAGGGATATGAGAAGCTTGATGATGCTAATGTGTTTAATTGGGTCTCACTAGGTGGGTACTGCTATTAGTAATATAATACCAATCCGCAATAATACATAATCATTTTAAGGGGCTAAACGTGTCACTAGCTGCGTTAAAAAATTCTCATTTAGAACAACTAAATAGTAAATTTTTTGCCTAGCTATCAACACGTTTTTCCAGCCTCAAAATAGACCACTTAATTAAGCGAATTGATATACAGGCGAGACTTACATCAATCCGCAATAATACTTAATTATTTTGAGACGCCAAACCAGACGCTAGTTGAGTTAAAAACTCCTCATATAGAACAACTAAACATCGAAATTTTTGCTTTGCCATTAACAGGTTTATCTAGCTCAATATAGGTTACTTAATTAAGTGAATTGGTACTAGACAATAAAAAACCCGAAATGGCCATGGCCGTTTCGGGTTTTTAACTTAAATCTCTTTAAAGTTATTTGTGCCAAATACCTTTCGGAATAGTTTTATTAAGCTTGTTGTTTTTACTTGGATCAAACGTCGGTAACTTTCCAGCACGTCGTTGAGCGTTGTAATCTTTGGCAAGCCATACCACAACTCCTGAGAGCATAAATAGCGCGATTACGTTTACAATCGCCATTAGGCCCATAGACACATCAGCTAGAGTCCACACTAATGGTAATTCACCAAGGGCACCAAACATCACCATACCTAACACTAATAATCTGAAGATCAGCATGCCAGATGCATGGTTATGCTCTAAAAACAATAAGTTCGTTTCCGCATAAGAATAGTTAGCTACAATTGATGTAAAAGCAAAAAACAAAATAGCGACTGCAACAAATATTGCACCCCAGCTACCAACATGTTCCTCAAGCGCTGCTTGTGTAAGTGCTATACCCGTTACATCAGAGCCTGGTACTAACTGTTCTGATAATAAAATAAGAGCGGCAGTGGCAGTACAAATAATAATAGTATCTACAAATACACCTAGCATTTGTACATAGCCTTGTGATGCAGGGTGAGGTGGGTTAGGAGTTGCAGTTGCTGCAGCGTTAGCTGCGCTACCCATACCCGCTTCGTTTGAGAATAACCCGCGCTTGATCCCTTGGATCATTGCTTGCATTACACCATAACCAATTGCACCAGCGCCAGCTTGTTCAAGACCAAAAGCACTTCTAATTACATGCATAAACACATCAGGCAACTCAGTGTAATTTACAGCACATATATATAGTGCAACAATTAAGTAGGCAGCGGCCATAAATGGCACTGCTAATTCAGCAAATCGTGAAATTGTTTTTAGGCCACCAAATATGATGATGCCTGAACCAATTACAAGTGCAATACCTACTATATAGTTAGGAATACCAAAGGCGACTTCAAAAGCTGCAGCGATAGAGTTTGACTGTACCGCATTAAAAACTAATCCAAAGGCTAAAATTAAACATAGTGAGAACACGATGCCCATCCAGCGCTTGCCAAGTCCGTATTCCATATAATAAGCAGGGCCTCCACGGAAGTTGCCTTCTTCATCCCGTATTTTGTAAGCTTGAGCCAATGTGCTTTCTGCAAAACTAGTGGCCATACCGATCAAAGCAATTAACCACATCCAAAAAATAGCACCAGCACCACCTAAATAAAGTGCGACTGCAACACCTGCCATATTACCGGTACCAACACGGGCGGCTAAAGAAGTACAGAAAGCTTGAAAAGAGGAAATACCGCCATCTGACCCTTGGCGACTTTGAAACATGACTTTAATCATGTGTGGGAATTGTACAAATTGGATGAAACCAAGACGTATGGTAAAAAATAGCCCAGCGGCTATTAATAAGTACACTAAAATATGACCCCATAAGAGACCACTTATACTATTTATTATATCTGTCATGTGTGTTGCCTAGTGAACGAGTTGTAAATATGCGCCGCAACTTACCACAAGCAAGGTAAATAGTTTAGTAAACAGCGCAAAAAAATGAGTTATCCACAGGGTTTTGTGGGTATCTTGTGTTTCTAGGTGGGGTATCTTTGGGGTAAAAATTAAATGCAAAAAAGCGTTTAAAAACGCTTGCGTTAAAATTGATTCGCCCTAT